>CANJUS010000137.1:0-5124 GCA_947477505.1 Comamonadaceae bacterium
AGTTGGCGCGGTCACCTGGTCAACACCGCGAGCATGGCCGGTTTGCTCACCCCGCCCAACATGGGCATTTACAACGTCAGCAAGCACGCAGTGGTGGCGCTGACCGAAACCTTGTACCAAGATTTGCAATTGGTCAGCACCCAAGTCAGCGCCAGTGTGTTGTGCCCTTATTTCGTGCCCACGGGCATCAGCCTGAGCCAGCGCAACCGCCCCGGCCATTTGCCCGCCGAGGAATTCACCCCCAGCCAACGCATTGGCCAGGCAATGAGCGAAAAAGCCGTGGGCAGTGGCAAAGTCAGTGCCGAAGATGTGGCGCAAATGGTGTTTGACGCCGTGGCCGCCAATCGCTTTTATATTTACAGCCACCCCAAAGCCTTGGGCAATGTGCGCTTGCGGGTGGAAGCCATTTTGGCCGCTCAGAACCCGCCAGACCCATTCGCCGAGCGCCCTGAAATCGGTGCCCAACTGCGCCTTGCCTTGCAGGGCTAAGGGCTGGCCAACATTGATGTGGCACACTTCGCCGCTTTGCGATTTTGACAGGGACAATGAAACAAATTCTGATCCAATTGGCCACCGACATCCAGGCCCGGCCAGAGCAAATCAGCGCCGCGGTGGCGCTGCTCGACGAAGGCGCCACCGTGCCCTTCATTGCCCGGTACCGCAAAGAAGCCACCGGCGGTTTGGATGACATCCAACTGCGCGAACTCGCCCTGCGACTGGACTATTTGCGTGAGCTGGCCCAGCGCCGACAAGTGATTCGCAAAGCCATTGCAGACCAAGGCAAGCTCAGCCCCGAATTGGACGCTGCCATTGAACTGGCCAGCACCAAACAAGCCTTGGAAGATTTGTATCTGCCTTTCAAGCTGAAACGCCGCACCAAAGGTCAAATGGCCCGCGAGGCTGGCCTAGAGCCCTTGGCCGACGCCTTGTGGGCCGACCCCAGCCTGGACCCTGCTGTCCAAGCCCTGCCCCATGTGCGCCCAGCGGGCGAGCCTGAGGGAGCGGACTTTTCCAGTGTGGCTGCGGTGCTCGATGGGGTGCGTGACCTGCTCAGCGAACGCTGGGCCGAAGACCCCCATTTGGTGCAAGCCATGCGCGAGTGGCTCTGGGCTGAGGGGCTGTTGCGCAGCCAATTGGCTTCTGGCAAAGACGAACAAAACCCGGATGTGGCCAAGTTTCGCGACTACTTTGCGTACGACGAGCCCATCAACCGCGTGCCTTCACACCGGGCATTGGCGGTGTTCAGGGGCCGTGGCCTGGAAATGCTTGACGCCAAACTGGTGCAACCCACCGAGCCTGATCCCGGCCAACCCAGCTTGGCCGAGGGCAAACTCGCCGTGCTGTTGGGTTGGAGCCACGCCGGGCGTGCCGCTGACGACTTGTTGCGCAAATGCGTGGCCTGGACCTGGCGCGTCAAGCTCAGCTTGTCGATCGAACGCGACTTGTTTTCCCGCCTGCGAGAGCAATCCGAAAAAGTGGCCATCAAGGTATTTGCCGATAATTTGCGCGATCTGTTGTTGGCCGCCCCGGCTGGACCACGGGTGGTCATGGGGCTCGATCCGGGCATCCGCACCGGTGTCAAGGTGGCCGTGGTCGATGCCACCGGTAAGCTGGTGGAGACTGCCACCGTCTATCCCCACGAACCACGCAAAGATTGGGACGGCGCACTCTACGCCTTGGCCAAACTGTGCGAAAAGCATGGGGTCAACCTGATCGCCATTGGCAACGGCACGGCCAGCCGTGAAACCGACAAACTGGCCGGCGAACTCATCAAGCTCATGGCCAAGCACGATGCGGCCAAGCCCATCGACAAGGTGGTGGTCAGCGAAGCCGGCGCATCGGTCTACAGCGCCAGCGAGTACGCCAGCGCCGAAATGCCCGATGTGGACGTGAGCCTGCGCGGCGCGGCCAGCATCGCCCGGCGCGTGCAAGATCCCTTGGCCGAGTTGGTCAAGATCGACCCCAAATCGATTGGCGTGGGCCAGTACCAGCACGATGTGAACCAAACCGATCTGGCCCGCAGCTTAGAAACCGTGGTGGAAGACTGCGTCAACGCCGTGGGCGTGGACCTCAACACCGCCAGCGTGCCGCTGCTCACCCGTGTTTCTGGCTTGTCCAACACCACGGCCAAAGCGGTCGTGCGGTGGCGCGAAGCCAATGGCGCTTTTGCCAACCGCCAACAACTGCTCAAAGTCAGCGGTTTGGGGGCAAAAACCTTTGAGCAAAGCGCTGGGTTTTTGCGCATCCGCGGTGGCGACAACCCACTGGACATGACAGCCGTGCACCCCGAGACCTACCCGGTGGTTGAGCGCATCATGGGCCACACGGGCAAGCCTGTGGCCGAGTTGATGGGCCGCGCCGACATGCTCAAAACCTTGAAGCCTGAGTTGTTTGCCAACGACACCGTGGGGGTCATCACGGTCAAGGACATCTTGGCTGAGCTGGAAAAACCTGGCCGCGACCCACGCCCTGACTTCAAAGTGGCCAAGCTGCAAGACGGCGTGGAAGACCTCAAAGACCTCAAGGTGGGCATGGTGCTCGAAGGCACCGTCAGCAATGTGGCCGCGTTTGGCGCATTTGTGGACTTGGGCGTACACCAAGATGGCCTGATCCATGTCAGCCAGTTGAGCCACAAATTCATCACAGACGCGCGTGAAGTGGTCAAAACGGGCGACATCGTTCAGGTCAAGGTGCTGGAAGTCGATGTGGCGCGCAAGCGCATCAGCCTGAGCATGAAACTCGATGCTGCCAGCGAGCGAAAAGACGGTCCCCAGGCCGCACGTTCCGACAACCGCTTTGAGCATGCGGGTCGCGACCAACGCCAACGCAGTGGGGGCGGGCACATCGCCTCACCCCCAACCAACGCAGGTTCGGCCATGGCCTCGGCCTTTGCCAAGTTGCACGGTTTGAAGAAATAAGCGCCCAGGCCGAGCATTGAAAGCCCTGCACATTTACGCCGGCCCCAAGGCGCTGGCGCACCTCCACGCCAACGGACTAAAGCCCGAGCACATAGAGGTGATTCCCGGTGCGGCGGGTGGTCCCAAGGGTTTGATTTTGGGGCCGCTCGACCGTTTTTTGTTTGACCAGTGGTTGCCCCAAAGCAGCCAGCCCATCGACTTGGTGGGTGCGTCCATTGGGGCATGGCGGTTGGCCACAGCGTGCTTGGCGCAACCATTGCAAGCCTTTGCACGTTTAGAGCACGATTACATCCACCAGCACTACGACGTCCCGCCTGGGCAAAAGCGACCCAGCGCCCAACAGGTGAGCGACGCCTTTGGCCAAAGCTTGCAAGCCTTTTATGGCGGGCGGGTGGGCGAGGTGCTCCATCACCCGCGCTATCGCTTGCATGTGGTCACCTCGCGGGGCAAACACATCTTGCACCGCGAACACGCTTTGCTCACGCCTTTGGGCTATGCCGGTGCTTACCTGAGCAATGCCGTGCAGCGCAAAGCGATGGGGTCATGGCTGGAGCGGGTGGTGTTTTCAAGCCGTGGTGAACTGCCGTTTGCGGTGGATGACTTTGCCACCCAACACATGGCCCTGAGCGAGCGCAACTTCATGGCCGCTTTGCAAGCGAGTTGCTCCATCCCCTTTGTGCTGCAAGCCGTGCACGACATCCCCGATGCGCCCACCGGCGCTTATTGGGACGGCGGCATCACCGACTATCACCTTCACCTCAAATACAAGGGTTTGGTGCTGTACCCGCACTTTCAAAAGGCGGTGGTGCCGGGTTGGCTGGACAAAGCCCTGAAGTGGCGGCACAAAGCCACTGCATTTTTAGACCACACCATTGTGTTGGCCCCCAACCCCGATTGGGTCAAATCCTTGCCCAACGGCAAACTACCCGACCGCAGCGACTTCACCACCTATGGCGCAGACTTGTCAGGGCGGGTCAAGGTGTGGACCCAGGCGGTTCGGTGCAGTGAGCAACTGGCAGACGAGTGGGCCCAGTGGTGCCAGTCTCCCGACATCAGCAAAGTTCAAGCCCTGGCCTGATGCGCCAAGCTCACATGGCGGCTTCGAGCATGGCCTGATAGTCCTGCGCTGTGGCCAAGCGGGGGTTGGTTTTGTGGCAATGGTCGGCCATCGCGCCCTCGATGATTTTGTCAAACCATGCCCGATCCACGCCCATCGCTGCCAGTCCGTTGGGCAAGCCCAAGCGCGCGTTCATGGCGGTGATGGCCTGGGCCACAGCTTGGGCCGCGCTGTCAGCGCCGGTGATGGCACCCAAGCCCATGGCATAGGCCATGCGCTCCATTCGCCGATCTTGTTGCACCGACGGGGCCGCCGCATTGAAGCGCACCACGGCAGGCAAAAACATGGCGTTCAAGGTGCCATGGTGCAAGCGCGGATTCACGCCGCCCAGGCTGTGGCTCAAGCTGTGCACGCAGCCCAAGCCTTTTTGAAACGCCATCGCCCCTTGCATGGAGGCGCTCATCATGTTCAGCCGTGCATCGCGGTCTTGTCCATTTTGGGTGGCCCGCTCAATGTGTGCCCAGCCCCGCGTCAAACCGTCTAGGGCAATGCCGTCGGCTGGCGGGTTAAAGGGCGCGGCCATGAAGGTTTCCATGCAATGCGCGATCGCGTCCATGCCGGTGGCAGCGGTCAAGCCCGGGGGCAGGCCCAGGGTCAAATCGGGGTCAAGCAAGGCGGCCTTGGGCATCAGGTGCCAGCTGTGAAAGCCCAGTTTGCGGCCATCGTCGACGATGACAATCGCCCCGCGTGCCACCTCGCTGCCTGTGCCTGCTGTGGTGGGCACGGCGATCATCGGGGCCACACGCTCGCTGATGTGCGGCGAGCCGCCTTCAATGGTGGCGTAGTGTTTGAGTGGGCCAGGGTGGGTGGCAGCGATGGCCACTCCCTTGGCGCAGTCAATCGACGAGCCGCCGCCAAAAGCGATCAAACCATCACAGCCATGTTGTTGGTACAAGGTGGCCGCAGCACGCACCGCCGCCTCGGTCGGGTTGGACGGGGTTTGGTCGTACACCACGGCCGCACCACCCAAGGCCAGTAGCGCACGATCGAGCAGGCCAGCGGCCTTGACACCCGCGTCGGTGACGATCATGGGCTTGAGGATGTGGGCTTTTTCACACTCAGTTTTGAGTTGCTGCAATGCGCCAAAAG
>CANJUS010000138.1:0-5113 GCA_947477505.1 Comamonadaceae bacterium
ACGGCGTGCTCGGTCTGTTTGTGGCTTGGATGATTCTCAAGGGCCCTGCTTGGTTGGGCTATGGCATGGGTGTGGTGGTGATTGGCATTGCCGACCTTGCCTTTTTGTTTTGCATGGTCACACCTGGCGTGATCGAACTCAACGCGGGCACCGTGGGTGGCCCGGTGATTTGGTTTTTGGCTTTGCTGATAACCCCGTTTGGTTTGCCCTCGATCCACAAAACACCCCCCACTTCTTGATTTTCAGCAAAAGAGTTTTGCCATGTCCAACCCATCTGTTTTGGTCCTCAACGCCACCGGCAAAGTCGGTCGCAACGTCTGCCGCGCTTTGCGCGATGCAGGTTTTTCCGTGCACGGCACCACGCGCTCGAACACCCACACCTTGTCGAGCCTAGGCGTGAACCCTGTGGTGTGCAATTACACGGTGCGCGCTGATCTTGACCGGGCTTTGGCGCAAACGGGTGCGCGCAAAATGTTTGTGATCACCGACTACTTTGCGGCCGCTGGAAAAAAGGCCGGCGTGGAGATTGAGCAAGGCCGCGCTGCCATTGACGCGGCCAAGGCCGCTGGTGTGGAGCACTTGATCTTCATGAGCGTGGCCGACGCGGAACTGTTTGACGAGCATGTCGTCCATCTGCATGCCAAGGTGGCGCTGGAGAAATACCTGCAGACCTCAGGCGTTGCCTATTCCATTTTGCGGCCCTGCGCGTTTTTTGAAAACCTGGACGACCCCGCCAATTGGAACCCGCTCAAAAAAGGTGTCGTCAAATTTTTGAGCCTGCAAGACTGCAAATTCTGCGCGACCTACGACATTGGCCGGGCAGCAGCGATCCAGTTCCACAACCCCGATCAATGGCTGGGCAAAACCCTGGATGTGATTGGCTGGCAAGGCGATTTGTCGCAAGTGGCCGCGGCTTTACAGAAAGTCAGCGGCGTGCCGGTGAAAGCCAAATTGGCCATGCCGATTTTTCTGCGCCGCCTTTTCCTCAAAGACATCCACCACATGTTTTTGTATTACGAAGAGCAAAAAGGCCCGCGCGGCACGCCCGAGGCGTTCAAACAAATCCTGCCCGACGCCTTATCGGCCGAAGACTGGTTTCGCTTTCATGGGCGTTATGCCAATGGGGAGCCGATTGTGGCCAAAGAAGGCAACCTCAGTAAACCACCGCCCCTTGGGTATTGACGAACAAGGCATAAAGCGAATGGCTGCTGGCCATGTACAAGCGGTTGCGTTGCGGCCCGCCAAATGCCAGGTTGGCGCAGCGCTCGGGCAGGTGGATGTGCCCAATGGCCTGGCCTTGGGGGCTGAACACCCGCACCCCGTCCAGGGCTTCCAAGTCAGCGCCCACTGAGCCATCGCTCCCCCAGCCGCACCAAATATTTCCGTCCACGTCCACCTTGATGCCGTCCAATGCACCGGGGCCTTGGGCGTCGATCAGCAAGGTTTTGTCCGACAGCGTGCCCGCTGTGTTGACGCGGTAGCGCCACACCAAGCGATGCGGTTTGGCGCGCGACTCCACCACATACAAATGGCTTTGATCGGGGCTGAAGGCCAAACCATTGGGGCCTTGCAGGTCGCTCACCACCACGCTGAGCGCGCCGGTTTGCCCGTCGATGCGGTACACGTTTTGCCCCAACTCGGGGGTGGCGGGTTCGCCCTCCCAATGGCCGCTGAGCCCAAACACCGGATCGGTGAACCAAATGCTGCCATCCGCGCCGCACACGATGTCGTTGGGAGAGTTCAGGCGCTTGCCTTCATACGCATCGGCCAGCACGCTGATGCGCCCGTCATGCTCGGTGCGCGTGACACGCCGCCCCAAATGTTCGCAGGCCAACAAGCGGCCTTGTCGGTCGCGGCACAGACCGTTGGCAAACTGCGAGGGGGCGCGAAACACGCTGGTCTGACCGCTGACCTCATCAAAGCGCAAGATGCGGTTGTTGGGAATGTCCGAGAACAACAAGGCGCGGTGGTCACCAAAATACACCGGTCCCTCGGCCCAACGCATGCCGCTGGTCAATTGTTCCACCCCCGCGCTGAACAAGCGGTAGCGGGCAAAAGAGGGGTCAAGGATTTCAATCGCCGGGTCGGGCGAGCGGTGCGCGGCCACAAAAGGCACGTGTGCGCTGGCAGACACGGCCGCGTGGGGCTGGTTGCGCCACAGGTCTGTGTCTTGCGCTGGGGTGGGTGTGCTCATGTTCGGTTGGTTCCTATGGGGGTCAGTATCTGCGCGGCGCTCAAACAGGCTTGACCACAACAGTGGTTTCAGCCCCGCAACCAGTCTTGCGCCGCTTGGTACAACAGCGCTTGTTCAGGCGAATTGTGCTGCACCAAGTCGGGCGTGATGGTCGCGCCTTGCAAAGACTGCATATAGGTGATGTGGCAATAGGCTTTGGGCAAACGCGCCAAACGAGCGGCGTCGAGCTTGATCACGGCAGCAGGGTCGACCGGGTCGATGCGGTCTTTTTCGTGGATGGGGTGGCGTTGATGGATGCACCAACGGCCCTGGTGGCGTACAAAGAAATCCAAAAACCGCCCCCAGGCGGTGATGTCCACCTCTACCCCATCGAGTGGGGCACGCAGCATCAGCACCATGCGGGTTTCGGCCAGGGCCTTGTCGCCCAATACCTCGATGGAGCTGGCCCCGATCGAATGCAAAGACTGCGGGGCGTTGGGGTTGTCTGCGCCTTTGATCGAAGCGGCGATGAAGTCGTCTGCGCTGCCCACCATCCAGGTTGTTTTGACGCTGGCACCAGGGGCATAGCACCGACGCAGACCCTCCCACTGGCGGGTATCGCGGCACAGCGCCCAATGGCGCACCACCTGTTCTATGGCGTGTGCGTCAGTCACCTGAAATACCTGCTTGTTTTAAAAAGCGTGCCCACTTTTCGGCTTCTGCACGGGCCTAGCTTTCAGCCTCAGAAACAGACATGCCCATCATGCGCCAGCCGCCTTTTTCCAAACGCTGGCGCAAGTCGGGCTGAGCGGTCACTTTGGCCAAGCCAGCGCGCAATTTTTCCAGCACCGGCGCAGGGGTTTTGGCCGGGGCAAAAATACCAATCCAACTTTCCATCTCCAGGCCATCGACACCCGCCTCGCGCGCGGTCGGAATTTGCGGCATGGACAGCTCGCGCCGCGTGCCAGAAGTGGCCAAGGGTTTGATGCGACCGGCCTCGATCAGTGGCTGGGCGGTCGTGGTGTTATCAAAGAACAAATCGACCCGCCCGCCCAACATATCGGTATAAGCCGGTTGCGCGCCTTTGTAGGGAATCTCCACGATGTCCACTTTGGCCAACTGCTTGAACAACACACCCGCCACGTGTTGGCCCGAGCCAGCGCCACCGGTGGCCAAACTGAGCTTGCCAGGATTTTGGTGCGCGTAGGTGACGACTTCCTTCCAGGTGTTTTGCGGCAGGTCTTTGCGCGCCACCAAGGTGTAGCTGAAGCTGGCCATCAGGCCAATCGGCGTGAAGTCGGCAGCGGTGTATTGCGGGTTTTTGTAAAGCCCTAAGTTGAGTGCCATGTTGGCCAAACCGCCCACCACCAAGGTGTAACCATCGGGGGTCGCGTTGGCCACAAACTGCGTGCCCACCAAGGTGCCCGCGCCGGTGCGGTTTTCGACCACGATGGACTGGCCCAACTCCTGGCCCAGTCGCTCGGCGACCAAGCGTCCAATCACGTCATAGCCCCCACCGGGTGCGGTGGGCACAACGATGCGAATGGGTTTGCTTGGGTAGCTGGTTTGCGCTTGCAAGGGTGTCACCCCCAAGGCACAAGCCCAAACGGCCCCCAAAATGAAACGGCGGTTCAGTGTTTTCATGAGAGATCCTTTTGATACCCATGCTGGGGCGATGAATCCTCTTCGCCCCAGCCCGACAAAAACCCTGCAAAGTTCGGCAGGCTTTGCACAGGCTGGCCCCACTTAAATCGTCAAGGCATGGTGTGCTTGAGGGCGCGCTCGAAATAAGACAAGTCCAAGAACTTCTCAGGTGCGGGGGCTTGACCACCCCACTGCCCTTCGATATCGGCACGCAGGGCCAGCACATTTTTGAAGCCCTGCAAGTCCAAAGCACAGTCTTTGGACAAGCCGTTGCCAGGCAACATCAGTTCGCGGTAAGTCAAATCGGTCAATCGATCGTCGAGTTTGAGTTCGCGCTTGAGCACGGCCAGCACTTGGTTTTTTTGCAGCGGGTCTTGGGCTGCACGGCAACCTTCAATGTAGGCCGCCATGTAGCGCTCCAAGGCCGAGGCATTGGCTTTGGCCCATGGCCGCATCACAAACGCGCCCACCGCTTGGTAGGGGCCATAAAGCTCCATGGTTCGACCCAGGCTTTTGGCACCACGGTCGCGGGCGATGAAATTCCAAGGCGGGTTGAGCATGGTGGCAGCGCCAGCGGGCGTGTCCAGCCCCTTGGTGCGGGTCTCAGAGCCACCCAGAGGGTCGAGTTTGTAATCCCGGCCATCGATCAAGCCGGCATTTTTGAACACCTTGCGCCCGATCAAGGCATAGGCGGTGTTGGGTGCATCGACCACATAGGTGCGGCCACGGATATCGGCTGGCTTGTTGATGTCTTGGCGCACCAACAACTCGTTCATGCCACCGTCGCCACCGGCGATGATGATGACATCGTTTTTGGCCACTTCAATCATGGCCACAGCGTTGTCCACCGCCGCATGCGCGATTTCAAAACGGCCCGCTGCCAAACCAGCGCGCTGCTGGTCGGAGTTGGGGGTGAACTGCATCTCCAGTGTGATGCCGCGGCGCTGGAAGTAACCTTTTTCCAAACCCATGTAAATGGGAATATTGCTGCCACCGCGAAACACATTCACCCTCAGGGTGACCGGGTCGTTGGCCGGGGCCACCACGGGGCTTGGTGCGGCACAGCCGACCAACAAGGCCAGCGCAACCCACAGTGGGGAGCGGGCCATGCTTTGGAACAAGGGTTTCATCAGCGGTCTCCTGAGATCAATTGCGCGCCAACAATCGGTTGGCGTTGCCTTGCTGAATTTGCGCCAGCACCTGGGCGTCCAAACCCAATTGGGTCAGGGCCGCGGCCTGGGTGTCCATGGCCACATAGGGGTAGTCGCTGCCATACACCACTTGGGTCGAGGGGAT
>CANJUS010000139.1:0-5112 GCA_947477505.1 Comamonadaceae bacterium
CAGGCTGGAAGTTGTACAACCGACTCAATGATGTCTGTGTGCGGTTTTTGGGCCAACCTGTGCAGTACCTCACCTCAATTGAGTCAGACGAAATGGTTTTAACCGCATTGAAAAAATACCAATCGGTATTGGAGTTGGCGCCCGGCACGGGTGCTTCGCGAGATTACCGCCGCTTGGCAGATTTTTGCCAGCAACTGCGCCCCATCGACCCTTTGTCAGGTGGGATGCAGTTCTTCATGGAACGGTTGATCCAAAACAAACCGGAGGCCAAATGAGAGCCCTATCCCCTGTCGCAATGTATCAACAATGTCAGCCCAAGGGCGATGAGTTGGTGTTGGCCCATTTGGGCTTGGTCAAGCGAGTGGCTATCCACTTGAAGGCGCGCGTGCCCGCCTTCATGGAACTCGATGAACTCATCCAAGTGGGCATGCTCGGTTTGCTTGAAGCGTCCAAAGCCTATGACCCCAGCAAAGGCGTGGAGTTTGAAAACTTCGCCCACAGCCGGGTGCGCGGTGCCATGCTCGATGAGGTGCGGCGTTTGTCCTTTTTGCCGCGCTCTGCGGTGGCTTTTAACAAAGAGCACAACGAAGGCATACACGTGCTGGCCAGTGAACTTGGGCGCAACCCCACGGAATCGGAAATTGCCGAATTCATGGGCAAAGATTTAGAGGAGTTTCAGCGCGAACGTGGCAAAGCCCGACGTTTTGAAACCTACTCGCTTGAAGTGGTCACCGAAGAGGTGATGGGAATCGCCGACGAAGAGTCGCACCAGCCCGATGTGATGGTTGAGGAGGCGGAGTTCATGGACGCCGTCACCGACGCCATCGCCGAATTGCCCGAGCGCGAGCAAACGGTGATGCAGCTGTACTACGTCGAAGAACTCAATTTGAAGGAAATTGGCGAAGTCTTGGGCGTGAGCGAGTCGCGCATCAGCCAAATTTTGTCGGCCGTGGTGAAAAAATTGCGTGGCACCTTGCAAGTTGAGCCCAATGGCGGCGGCATGATTCGACGCGTGACATCATGAGCAGCTTTTTCCAACTCTTTCTGGCCTGGGGCGTGTTGCTGTTGGTGGTGCTGGTGTTGTATTTGATCGACAAAATCAACATCATTTACCAACGGCAAGCACAGGATGCACCTGAGCCCACTTACAGCGACGGGCTGTTTGGCGAGTTGGTGGGCAAAGCCTTGTGGGACGCCATGAGCGGCATCCCATTGCCCGGGTTCGACCCCAAATTGGTCCAAGACCTCAAACCCCATTACGAGCCAGTGCTGCGCCAGCACATCGAACAAACCTTTTTGCAAGGCGTGACCGACCACCGCGAAGGCCGCGCTGGCGTGCCTGTGAACAACCGCATGATCCCCACGCCGCGGGGCAGTGTGGAGTCTTGGATGCCATTGCACCACCTCTCTAGCCTGTACCAATGCGGTGTGGAGCATGCCCAGGGCAAACCCACAGAGCGTTTGCGCATTCAGCAAACCCTAGACCAGGTGTGTGTGATGCTTTATGCCCGTGCGGGCCTGGAGTTGAAAGATCCGTTCTCACGCATCTTGATGGAACCCATTGACCCGGGCGCGCCTGTCGAAGAAGCCGTGGCCGATGCGGTCAGCGAACCATCGCTGGCGGCCACAGAGCCTGATGCGTCTGCTCAGGCAGAGGCCACCCCAGCCAGCGATGTGGCAGTGACTGAGACCCCTGCGCATGCTTCTGAGGGTGAGTCCATAGAGCCCGTGACCTTGGGTCAAGCGCTGCCCACAGAGGCCAAGCCGGTGCCCGCATGAACATGAAAGCGCGCCCTGCCATGCCTCAAGTTCTGGCCATTGATACCGAATCTGCTTGGGTCACCCAACGAATTCAGGAGTAGATTCACATGAGAGCCAATCAAAAAGCCATAGCCGCCTATGGCGATGTCAAGGTCACCACCGGCGTGGCCTCTGCCAACGGCGTTCAGCTGATTCAAATGCTGTTTGACGGCCTGCTTGAGAGCCTGGCCGCCACCAAAGGGCACATCCAAAATGGGGCCATCGCCGAAAAAGGCAAAAGCATTGCCCGCGCCAGCCGCATTGTGATTGGCCTGCAAGGGGCCCTCGATTTCGAGCGTGGTGGCGATTTGGCCACCAACCTCAACGAGTTGTATGGTTATGTCACCCGCCGATTGCTGCATGTCAATGCCCGCAACGACCTGGATGCATTGGAAGAAATTTTCGGTTTGATGAATGAAATCCGCTCCGCCTGGGAAGGTGTGCCCGATTTGATTCCTGCTTCACCCCGCGCGGGCGCGTTTCTTAACTGATTAAGTCGCCAGGCAATCGGGCCAAACGGCGAAAATATCAGTTAATCTCGCCCTTGCGCGATTTGATAAGGTGCGTTACCCAGGCTTTTCCTGGGTCGTGCCGCTTGTTTGGAGAGTTAGATGGTTGCTATTGTTGGCTTGGTTGTGTTGATGATCTGTGTGTTTGGGGGCTTCATCATTGCCGGTGGATCACTCGCACCCATCATCAAGGCCGCTCCTTTTGAGATGTTCATCATTGGGGGCGCTGGCTTGGGCGGCATGATCACGGGCAACAGTGCCGTGATTCTCAAGGGCGCTTTTGGTGGCTTTGGCAAAGTGATCAAAGGCCCCAAATACAAGAAGGAAGACTATTTGGCCGTCATGCTGTTGGTGGCCAAAATCATGAAGACCTTGAAGACCGAAGGGGCGGTGGCGCTGGAGGCGCACATTGAAAACCCCGAGGCCAGCGCCATCTTTGGCGAGCATCCGCCCATCTTGCATGACCATGATTTGCTGGACTTGATTTGCAACACCGTTCGACTGATGGTGGTGTCTTCCAGCAACCTCAGCCCCTACGCGGTTGAAGATGTGATGGACGCGGCCATCAAACTGCACCACCACAACGAACTGAAATACTCTGGGGCTTTGGCCACGCTGGCCGGTGCCTTGCCTGCGTTGGGCATTGTGGCTTGTGTGTTGGGCGTGGTGAAAACCATGGGCGCCATTGACCAACCGCCACCCGTGTTGGGTGGCTTGATCGGCTCAGCCTTGGTGGGTACCTTTTTGGGCGTGTTTTTGGCTTACGGCATCGTCGAACCCTTCGCATCGCGCTTCACCCAGATCATTGACGAAGAGGGCGAAATGCCCAAGGTGGTCAAGCAAATCATCATTGGTACCTTGCACGGTCACCCCATGCCTTTGATCATTGAGGCAGCACGCGCCTGCGTGAGTCACCACAACCAGCCGACCTTTGCCGAAGTCTTTGACGGCATGCGAGGCAAGTAATGGCGACCGAAGGGGAAAACAAGCCCGAAGGAGAAGCCCCAGCAGCGGAGTCTGCGGCGCCGGTCATCGTCATCAAAAAAATCATGGACGATGGCCATGGTGGGGCCCACGGCGGTGCTTGGAAAATCGCCTTGGCCGACATGATGACGGCCATGATGGCCTTTTTCTTGTTGATGTGGTTGCTTGGCGCCTCCACAGATGACCAACGCAAGAGCATTGCAGATTACTTCAAACCCACTTCACAAAGCTTGATTGCCATTGGCCAGTTGGCCGGCTCCAACGGTATTTTGGGTGGACGCTCCATCATCGACCCCGATGGTTTTCCGTTTTCTGCCAAGCAAACGGGTTTGCTCGAGCGGTTGACGCCGCGCTCTGAGGGCGGACCCAATCCTGATACCGAGCCCGGCCCAGAAAACGAAAATGAAAACGCCGATCCAGACAAGCTCACACCAGAGCAAAAGAAAAAGATAGCCGCCGAGGCCGATCAGGCCAATTTCGATAAGCTCGAAAAAGAGCTCAAAGAAAAGCTGTCCGAAAACAAAAAGCTTGAAAACCTCAAGGAGCAGGTGTCCATCACCCGCGAAAAGGACGGTTTGCGCATTGAAATCATTGACAAGGCCGACTTTGCCATGTTCCCCAGTGGCCAAGTGTCCATGCAGGGCAAGGCCCAGGCTTTGATCAACGAGGTGGCCGCATCATTGGCCGACATGCCCAACAAGATTGCCATCCGAGGCCACACCGACGCGGTGCCATTTCAAAATCCGGAGGGGCGCAACAACTGGTCGTTGTCGGCCGAACGGGCAGAGGCCACGCGCAAGATGCTGGAGAAAAACGGCATCAAAGAGAGTCGGTTTTCCAAGATTGAAGGCGTGGCCGATACCGATCCGTTCAATGCCAAAGACCCACGCGATCCACGCAACCGTCGCATGAGCATCACGGTTCAATACCAAGACCCGTGACAAGGGCGGCAGACATGAAAAAGCGGGCTTCGAAGCCCGCTTTTTTCATGGTGCTGATGAGTCGACAGCACATGTGCTCGAAATTTCAACCGTATTTCAGTTCGTATTTATTGATCTTTTCAATCAACGTGGTGCGCTGCAAGTTGAGCAGTTTGGCTGTGCGCGACACATTGCCTTGGCTGCGTTGCAAGGCCTGTTCGATCATGCTGCGCTCAATGTCGGCCAAGCGTTCTTTGAGTGAAATACCGTCGGGTGGCAACTGCGGCAGACCTTGTGCCAGCATGATGATGTTCTCCACCTCGCGGTCTTCCAGCGTGGGTTGGTCGTCCATCTCCAGCAATCCCTCGGGCAAACCAAAAGCGTCGGTGGCGGGCAGGGACAAGGTCTCCATGGGCGCAGCGGGCATGGGAGACAAACTGGCGCGCAAGTCATGCAAGCCCTTGGGCAGCATGCTTTGCGGGATGGTGCGCAGGTCCAACTCTTTGCCAGCGTACAAGGTGCTGAAGCGATCGACCAGGTTGGAAAGCTCACGCACATTGCCTGGCCAGGCGTAGCTTTGCAAGGCCTCTAAAAAGTCCATCCGAAAGCGCACCGGGTTGGCCCCGCGCACCGCAAAGCGCTTGGCAAAGTGCTGCAGCAGCAAGGGCACATCGCTGGTTCGTTCGCGCAACGAGGGGGTGACCAAGGGAATCACGTTCAACCGATAGTACAAATCTTCGCGAAACCGGCCGGCAGCAATTTCAGCTTCTAAATCCCGATGTGTGGCGGCAATGACACGCACATCGATATCCACCTGTCGCGTGGACCCCACAGGGTCGACGCTGCGCTCTTGCAGCACGCGCAGCAGTTTGACTTGCATGTCCAGAGACATATCGCCA
>CANJUS010000140.1:0-5110 GCA_947477505.1 Comamonadaceae bacterium
AAAGATGGCCTGGTTGACGACGACCCCAACGACCCCAACGCCGGCGCGCGCGTTTAAGCCGCCTCCCACGCCCCTCGCCGCAGGGGCTTGTCCGCCCCGCCTGGAACGGGCATCCAGCGCTGTGTGAAACCACAGACCTGGTCAGAGATCCTCTGGCCCCCTTTGTCAGGGCGTCGCCTCCGCCGACGCCTGGTTGCGCCATGGGCGCGCCTTGAAATAGCTACAAATTGCAACTTTGTAAATATTTGCACTTAATTTGTTGTAATAAATCAACAATTAATAGTAGTCCCATACTTAAAGTAAATTCTTAGGTGTACATTCCATGTAGGCAATCTTGCCTACTTCTTGAACCAGCTCCTAGGAGGAACCCCATGAAAGTCAACACTCAAAATCACAAACAAAAACAAAAAGGTTACAGCTTGGTGGAATTGTCGGTGGCTTTGTCCATTGTCGCGGTGGTCATCGTGGCCGGCCTGATGGGCGCGCGCCAGGTGTTGCTGTCCAACACCATCAACAACCAAATTCGCGAAAGCAGCCAAACCATAGCCAAATTGAGAAAAGCCTTGGCACGCCAAGCCAGCACGGCCGACGTGACTGGCCCCGTCGCCGCCCAGCTGGGTGTGTGGCCCAACGACCGCTCCACCTGCACCGCGGCCAACCCGCCGGTGTGCACCAACCGCTCCATGTTCAACGGCGCGTTTGAGCATGCCTTCACCAACGGCGAAGCCCACGGCAGCATGCCCGCCAACAGCGGTGTGATGTATGTGCTGTACCACGTGCCGACCCAGGCCTGCACCGACTTGGTCAACGGTTTGGACGGCTCGGCCCTGGCCATCTACGCGGGTGCTTCGGCTGCGGCAGCCCCCACCACGGGTGCCGTTCCCGCCGGGTTGTCAACGGTCAAAGCAGCCGATGCCGCCAATGTCAGCTTGACCAACTTGGCCACGGGCTGCACCAGCGCCTCGGGCTTCACTGACATCTATGCCGCCGTTCAAATCTGATGCTCGGCACACAACACCACAGAGGCACCACATGACACACACGACAACCCACCCACAAGCGCCCCAGGCCTTGCAGCGCCAGCGGGGTTTTGGTCTGGTCGAGCTGTCCATCAGCCTGACCCTGATCGCGGCCCTGCTGTTGGGCGCGTTCTACATCGTGCGCTCCATCCGCGCCGACACCGCCCGCAAAGACTTCACCGAGCAGGCCACCAAGGTCATGGCCACGGCAAGCAAGTACCTGGCCACCTACCGCAGCTCGTTCAACCTCTCTACCGATCAGCTCATCGACATGGGGGCTTGGCGGGCCGAGAAAAAAATCACTCACCCGGTCACCCCCGGTGCCCGGGCCGCGACAAGCACCATACCCGGTGCTTGGGAAGATGTCGGCCGAAACACCAACCAATGGACCCAGGGTACAGGCGCAGCGGCATACATCTTTGCTTATGCCAATGAAGGCATCTTGTACCGCATCAACCGGGTGCCCAAGGCCAATTGCTCGGATGTGATCAGTGAGCTGGCGCGCTACCCGTCGGTGGCCAAGGTGTGGGCCAGGGCATGGACGGCCAACACCGAACATCCCCTCGACCCTACAGGCACCGAAGTGGCGCGGGGCACCAACCTCAACCCCAGCAGAAACGCCAACGTGGTGTTGGTGCCGGCAAGCATCACCACCGTTTGCGCCAACAACTATGTCGAAGTCTTGGCCTTGGTGGTGAGGGACTGAGGCTTGCGCGCCATGTGCATGCCCATCACACCCCCACCCTTGGCATGGCGCAGGGGCGCAGGCCGGCTGCGCGCGGCCTGCGCCCTGTTCTGCGCCTTGGGGGTCGGTGCTGCGGGCGCGGCCAGTGCGCTGGCCTCGCCTGCAGCCACCATGCTGCCCATGGACTTGGCCGTGGAGTGGGTCAACCACCACCAAAAGCCGGTCTACGCCAACCCCTCGTGGGTGCAAGTCAACGAGCCCAGTGCCGAGGGCGAAATACTGCCTTGGCAGGTGCAACTGCAAGACAAAACCTTGTCGCAAACCTTGTTTCGCTGGGCGCAAACGGCGGGCTGGCAAATCCAGTGGGACGCTGAGCGCGACCACCCCATCGAAGCCACCATCCAAATACAAGCCACTTTTGTGCAGGCGCTGAAAATGGTCATGGAGTCGCTGGCCGACAGCGAATACCCGTTGCAAGCGGTGCTCAACCCGCAAACCCGCAGCATGCGTGTGGTGCGCCACAACGAAAGCCCGCGCCGATGAAGCCAGCGTGGTCACCGCTGAGTGTGGCGCTGGTGGCCCTGTGCACCGTGGGCTGCACCAGCACCATCGAGCAAAAGGCCGAACAAGACCACCAAGCCGTGCAGGTGCGCACCCAAATTGCCACCGATCAGCTGTATGCCAGACAGCGCAACAACCCGGTGGTCAAGCTCGACCCGGTGGCCCGCTTCACGGGCAAGACCGTGGTCTACCAGCCCACGCAAATGCTGCCCGCACACATTGGCCGCGTCACCATGCGCGTGCCCGGTCGGCACAACCTGCGCACCGTGGCCGCCTTGATCGAGCGCTTGGTCGACATCCCCGTCACCTTGTCTGAAGACGCGTTGCTGCCGCAGTCTGAATTCGCACCCATGGCCAGCACGCAAAGCCCGGGCGGGGCGGGCGCTGCAGGTGCCAGGGCCCCTGCCGCCGGCGCATCGGCAAGTGGTGCGGGTGGCGGGGCTGGTGCAGCGCGGGCCACGCCGGCGACGGCCCTGAGCGAAGAGGCCGAGCTGACGCAAGGCGTGGCCTTGGCGGTGCAAAAGGCGGGTGGCCCGCGCGGCTGGGTGGGCGACGTGGGTGCGGGCACAGAAATCGAGCTCAACCACCAAGGCACCTTGGTGGGCTTGCTCGACCATGTGGCCTTGCACATGGGGCTGAAGTGGCGCTACAGCGAAAGGCGCATTCATTTTTACCGCATCGTCAGCCGAACTTTTGTGGTCAAAACCATGCCCGGCAACCTGACCCAAACGGGTGGCGTGAGCGTGGGCACGATGGCTGTGAACGGCAACTCCGAGGTCAATATTTGGAGTGGGATTGAAAAAAACCTGGCCCTGATGATGTCGCGCTATGGGCGCTTTCATGTGGACCAAAGCATGGGCACCGTCACCGTGCACGATGCCAGCATCAATGTCGAGGCTGTAGACCGCTACGTCGACAGCCTGAACCGCCAGCTCGGTCGCCAAGTGGCCTTGCATGTGGAGGTCTTGCAAGTGACCTTGAGCAACGACCACCAAACGGGCATCGACTGGAACTGGGTCGTGGGCCTCCAAGGGGGGGGCAACTTCAAGCTCAGTGGCCCGCCATCGCTGACCAAGGACGCCGCCAGCGTGGGCTTCATGAGCGGTGACGGCGGCAACGAGTGGATGGTGCGTGCCTTGGAGCGCTTTGGCCGGGTCAGCTCGGCTTACGCCAGCGTCATCACCACCATGAACCGCCAGCCCGTGCCGCTGGGCTCGCAAAGCACGCAAAGTTACCTCAAGCAAATTGGCGCCACCCTGACCACCGGCACCAACGGTGCCACCTTGTACGGGCCTCCCAGCCTGATGCCCGGTGAAATCACCACCGGGTTCAGCATGAGCTTGCTGCCCATCGTGCTCGACTCCAACCACGTGCTGATGCATTGCGCCATCAACATCAGCTCGCTCAAAGAGCTGGTCACCTTCTCCAGCGGCGTGGGCCTGGCCCAGCAATCGGTGCAACAACCCAATGTGTCTTCGTTCAGCACGCAGCAGCGCATGACGGTCAAGTCGGGCGAGACCATCGTGCTCAGCGGCTACGAAAACGAATCCACCGAAAGCAAACAAAACGACGTGATGCGCAATGTGCTGCCCGGCAGCCGGGTCAACACGCGCGACAAAACCACCTTGGTGGTGCTCATCACCCCCAAACTTTTGGACATCTGACCATGGCCGACTTATCGATCAAAAGGAGTGCGCTCTCGCGCCTCATGGCGTGGCGCAAGCCCCAAGCCGAACAACCCGCAACGGAGCAGCCCCAAGCCACTGAGGTCGCCCCGCCCATGTTTGCCGTCATTGAAGGCGTGCGCTATGTGTTGGGCTTGGAGTGGCGGCTCATTCCCCCGACCCGGTCGTTGCAGCGCACCCTGAGCCTGGCGCGCAAAGAAAACAAAAAACAATATGTCCTGACCGACATGGAAGACATCATTGGTTTTTGTGGCACCTTGCCCACCAAGTGGCGCAATGCCTATTCGGCGGCTTTGCATTTGGCCGGGCGTTTGTCGCAAGGCGGCTTGGAGCTGTATGCCTTTGAGCTGCCCAACGGCCAGTGCATGGTGGTGGCACTCAATGAGTCGCGGCCCATCCCCGGGTTTGACTTTGTCGGCGAGCCCGCGCTGGCGCGTGGCTTGGTGGACGAGTTTTTGGCCATCCAACAAGGCCAACCGCTGCGCTTGGTGGGCAACGCCGGTTGGTTGGAGGGCGAAGAAAGCGTCACCTTGGAGGACATCTTTGCCAACCCCGCACGCAGCGCTCGGCTCAAACGCTTGTGGGCGGCCAACGCTGTCAAATGGGCGGCGGGCGGTGCGGTGGTGTTGGTCTCGGCGGTGGCCGCTGGCAACTACTGGGTGGACACGGAGCGTGAGGAGATGATGGCGGCCACCCGCAACCCGGTTATTGACCCCAATGCCGAATACCAAAAATCGCTCGCCCAAGCCTGGGCCGAGGTGCCAGCGCCCGGGCCGGGCCTGTTGCGGCAGTGGCAAAACCTGATGTCCAATTTGCCCTTGATGCACGAGGGCTGGCGGCTGCAAAAAGTCGAGTGCGATGCCAAATACTGCAAGGCCCAATGGGCACGCATGTATGGCACCTATGCCGATTTTTTCAAGCAACTGCCACCCAACAGCGAATACGCCCAAGAGGTGCAAGAAGGCGACAACGCTTTGCAGGCCATGGTGGTGTCGCACCACCCGGTGCTGCCCGAAGATATCCAAACCCCGTGGCGCAACGCCAAGTTGCCCCGCATGGACCATGCCCTGCGCGAGCTCTCCAGCGACTTGCAAAACTTCTCCTTGCTCGGGCAGGTGCGGGTGGAGCTGAGCAAGCCCACCTTGTTTGGGGGCACCCAA
>CANJUS010000141.1:0-5095 GCA_947477505.1 Comamonadaceae bacterium
GCCGCACGCTTTGTGCCTGACACATTGGCCAGCCTGAGCAACCCCGGCGTGGCCGAGGTGACCGATGGCAATGTGTCGGTTTACCTGCCATTTGTGGTGAACGTGAAATGAGCCCCGACCAGGGCGATGCGTCTATGCCACAATTTGTGACAAAAAAACACATATTCGTGCAAAACGCCTGCGCCCCAGGGGCCGCAAACCTGGCATGAAATGAACCGTAAAGAACCCATAAAACCATCCAAGGAGATACCCCCAACCGCTTAAGTTTGACGCTTTGGCCGCACGATTAATGCTTTTGCTGATCTTGTGCCACCCCTGTTGTTTCGATTCAATCCATCCCATCAAGGTGTTGGAAACACCGATCGAAACCCCAGGGAGCACACATGAACCAGCCCAACATTCGCCGTTGTTTTGTCAAAGTGGCTTTGTCTGCCATGGCAGCCACTGCTTTTTGCCCGGCGCACGCGCTCAACGGTGTGCTGGAAATTCGCGGTGCGATCACCTCCCCTGGGTGCCAGTTGGGCCTGCAAAACATGCAGCGCTTGGCCGGGCAAACCCAGGTCAGTGGTCAAGCCTGTGGATTGACAAGCCAGGCCACCAGCGTCATGTCAAACGCGATCATTGCCCAAGTTGCTGAAGATTCCATCGGGTCGCCCAACGTCGCGGCCCCATCCAAACGTGTGCTGATGCTCAACTACCGCTGAGCCCAGGTGCGGGGGGGTCTTCTCGGTTGGGTTGCTTTTTTCCCCACCACCCCCCACCACCATGATGTACACAACACCCACCGCTTTCCCCTCCCCCCTTGCTTTGTTGGACGCTTTAATTGGCGCACTCTCTGGGCGCGCGCTCAGGCGCAGCCTGGCGCTGTTGTTGGCCATGGCGGGCCTGGGCGTGGCCCAGGCCGACATGATCATTGACACCACGCGGGTGATTTACCCCGAGGGGCGGCGCGAAGTGACCTTCAAGGTCACCAACACAGCCAAAGACAAACCGGCCTTTGTGCAGCTGTGGCTTGACGACGGCAACCCTGGCAAAGCGATTGATGAAACAGTCACCCCCTTTAACCTGACGCCGCCGATTGCGCGGCTGCGCGCCGACGCCAGCCAAGTGGTGCGCCTGACCCACACCGGCGAGCCACTGCCGGGCGACCGCGAGAGCGTGTATTGGTTCAATATGCTGGAGGTGCCGCAAAAGTCGTCTGAGGAAAACAAGCTCAGCTTTGCGGTGCGCACCCGCATCAAGGTGTTTTACCGGCCCAAGGCTTTGCGCGAAGACCCCATCACGCTGATGAGCCGCGTGAGCTGGAAGGTGTTCCAAAAAGACGGCAACTGGGTGGCCGAGGCCACCAACCCAACGCCTTTTCACATGTCGTTTTTTGGGCTGAGCTTGGGCCAAGACGGCAACTTTGATGTGCTCGGCGAAGGCGGCATGGTGTCGCCGCGCGACAAAGCCACCTTCACGGTGGCTGAAGTGGCCAAGGTGACCAAGCCGTTCAACCAACTGCGCGTCGATTACGTCACCGATTACGGTGGGAAACAAACCATCGAATTGCCAGTGGCACTGGCCCCCTGATCGCCCACCCCTCGGTCGCTTTTTGGGGCATGAACTTGGTTGATGTTTCACCTGGGTGCGCGCGCTTGGCTGCGCGTGGGCTTCGCGCCCCTTTGGGGTGGGTGTTGACCGGGCTGTTTGCATGGTCCCCGGTGTGGGCGAACAACCCGCCCACGGATCGGCCCATGGGCACACCCAGCCTGATTTCGATGGTGGAGATCAGCACCGAGCCCGACCCACGCGCTGCGCGGCTGGTGCTCAAGCTGCAAGGTGCTGGGCACCAGGGCCAAGTGGTTCAGTTGCAGCAAAAGGGTTTGGTTTTTTTTGAGCAAAGGCTCGCCGATGGGCCTTTCACCATCGACCAGTTGCGCCCGTTTGACCCCAATGCGGAGGTCACTTTGCTGCTGAAGTCGACCAACTTGGCCGATGAAAAAATAAGCCTGCCCCTGAAGCCACAAGAAAAACGCACCCTCTACGCCAAGCACCACAGCTTGACGGCACCCACGCCCATGCAAGCCCCCAAGGACAGCGCGGGCAAGGCCGGCGAGGACGATGAGGACGTTGAGTTTGACTCTGATTTTTTGCGCGGCAATGCCTTTCGCAACGTGGACTCTGCCGCCATGAAAAAGCTCGGGCGCGCGCGGCCTGGCAATGTGGATGTGGAGGTGTTTCGCAATGGTGAGGCGGTGACCAAGTCCACAGTGAAGTTCACCGAACCGCCTGGCGGTGGCGAGGCGCGCGCTTGCATCGACGCGGCGCTGTTCATGCAGTTGGGCATCAAGCCCGAGCATGTCAGCCCCGCCGGCGCGGCCTTGGTGGGCCAAGGCAACCCGCAGGCCCAGGGCGCGGGTTGCATGTACATAGACCAATGGGTGGAGGGTGCCAGCGCCAAATACGATGTATCGCAACTGCGCTTGGACTTGAGCGTGCCCCAGGCGTTTTTGACACGCTTGTCGCGCAGATCGGTGCCCCCAGGCATGCTCACCCGGGGCGAGAACGCTGGCTTTGTGAACTACAACTTGAACCACGACGAAACCCAAGGCCAGACCTCCGACTTTTTGGGGCTGAACTCGGGCATCAATGTGCAGGGCTGGCAGGTGCGCCACACCAGTTACCTGAGCCAAAGCAACAGCGCCAGCGCTGGCAACTCCCAGCAATATGTGGCCGGCGAGACGTTTGTGCGCCGCCCCCTGATTGACTGGAAGTCCACCTTGGCCTTGGGTGAGATTGCCAGCTCCAGCCCCATCTTGGGCAGCCTGCCTTTGCGCGGCCTGCGCCTGGCCTCTGAAGAGGGGTTGATGAGCGATGAAGAGCGCAGCTACCGGCCCGTGGTGCGCGGCGTGGCACGCACCAATGCGCGGGTGCGGGTGTCACAAAACGGCGCGGTGTTTTTTGAGCTCACAGTGCCCCCAGGGCCGTTTGAGTTGAACGACCTGAACCCCCCTTCAAGCGTGGGCAACTTGACGCTGTCCATCACCGAGGCCGATGGCAGCACGCAAAACTTCCTGGTGCCCTACAGCCTGAGCGCGGGCAAACTCAACCCAGGCTCGGTGCGCTACAGCTTGTCGGCGGGCAACTACCGCAGCAGTGGTGTCACCACTGAGGCGCCACTGCTGCAGGCCTACTTGCGCTATGGCCTCAACACCTTGATCACCCCCGGCTTGGAGTGGATGGTCAGCCCCGATTACGCCAGTGCGGGCTTGCAACTGGCGTTCAACAACCCTTGGGGGTATTTGGCCCTGAACCGCGCCCAAACGCAGGGCAGTGGGCGCAGCGATTTGTACGCCGTGGGTCAAAACCAAAGCATCACCTACAACACACCGGTCATGGGGCCTTTGACGCTGTACAGCGGCGTGAGCCAACAGTCGTTGGGCTATGTGTCCCCGCTGTCTGCGCTGTCGTCCACCAGCTTGGACCCATACAGCCCCCTGAACCCGAAAAACAGCGTGTTCGTCAGCCTGGGGCTGAGCTTGGGCAAGTTCGGTGGCCTGAGCCTGAGCGCGGTGGAGCAAACCACTTGGACCGAGGGTCGGGTGACCAACCAATACCGCTTGTCTTACAGCACCTTGGTCAGCCAGTTGTCGTTGTCGGTTTACATGGCCCAAACCCATTACACCGATGGCACGCCTTCGGCCGACAGCGTGGGGTTTTCGGCCGCTTTGCCCTTGGGCGGTGTGGGTTCAGGCGGCGGGGTTCGCTACAACCAAAACCAAACCGGCACACAAGTGCCATTGCAAACCTTGTCGGCCTATGGCAGTGCGTTCAACAACCAAGTCAATTACAACTTGAACCAGTCGCAAACCGGCGATGTCGGCTCGACCAGTGCATCGGCCAGCGTGCAGTATGCGTATGGCTCGCTGGGGGCCAGCGTGTCGGGCAACAACCAAGGTGGCAGTTTGCAAAGCGGGGTGAGTGCATCGGGCGGCTTGGTGGTGCACAGCGATGGCGTGATCATGTCGCCCACGGTGGGCAGCACGTTTGCGATTGTGGAGTTGCCCCAGGGCGAAGGCGCGGGCTTTACGGGCAGCCAAGCGCGCATCAACAGCAGTGGCTTTGGGGTGTTGCCCAACTTGTCGGCGTATTTGATCAACGATGTGCAAATCAGTTTGGAGGGTGCCTCGGCCGATTTAGAGGTGGAGGCGGCCAGCCAACGGGTGGCCCCGGTGGAGGGCTCTATCGTGCGGCTCAGGTTCTCTGGCACGCGTGGCCGCCCCTTGTTGTTGCTGCTGATCACCGACAAAGACGGGCGCATTCCAATTGGCGGGACTGTGACCGACAGCGCAGGCAACGAGGTGGGCACCGTGGGGCAAGGCAGCCGCGCGTTGGTGCGGGTGCAAAAGCCCACCGATACCTTGCGCGTGCAGTGGGGCGACAAGCCCGACGAGGTGTGCAGCGCCACCTATTTGCTGGACGATAAAAACCTGGCCAACGCCAGCGGCTTTACCCCGATGAAGCTGCGCTGTGTGCTCGGCCCTGAGACCAACAAAGCCGCGCCTGTGCAGGCCAGCGGCAATACAACGGTGAAACCATGATGCAAGGATTTGGGGTGAAACTTTTCAAGGGCTTGTGCCTGCTGTGGGGCTTGGTGGCGTGCGGTCTGTGCCAAGCCAATTGCAATGTCATGGATGTTCATTTTTCAAAGGTGAGCTATACCAATGGGGTTTTTTCTGCCGAATATTATGTTTACTTTGCCCCGCACGAATCGGGCGATGTGTGCGTTCTTGACAACTTGAAGCAAAAGTCGGTGGTGTCGCTGGACGGGTTGATGAACTTGGATGCCTACCTGAGCTTGACCAGCGTGACGATGGGCACTCCTGGACGCAGCAACATCGTCAACACACCCGCTTGCTGGTGCAGCAACACCTCGTTGTCCACCTACCTGTCGTGCAACTTGCAAAACGCCGCTGGGACATCGGTGGTCGGCTCGATCAAGCCCGCCGCCAGCGCGTTCAAAGGCTGCACGCCAGCGGACACCGCTTATTACACGGTTACATACAACTTCACCACCCTCAAGGTGCCGCCGGTGGCATTTAAGTTTTGCCCC
>CANJUS010000142.1:0-5070 GCA_947477505.1 Comamonadaceae bacterium
AGCGGGCATGGACATGGGCATCGTCAACGCCGGCATGGTGGGCGTGTACGACGACCTCGAACCCACGCTGCGCGAGCGGGTGGAAGACGTGGTCTTGAACAGAACGCCGCAGTACAAAGACGGCGAGGAGCACCTCACCGCGGGTGAGCGCCTGATTGAAATCGCCGAAAGCGCCAAGGGCGCGGCCAAAGACGACAGCGCCAAACTCGCTTGGCGTGGCACGCTTGACGCGCCGGTGAGCGTGTCGCACAAACTCAGCCACGCGCTGGTGCATGGCATCACCGAGTTCATCAACGAAGACACCGAAGCCGCTTACCAAGAGGTGTTGACCCGTGGCGGCCGACCGCTGCATGTGATCGAAGGCCCACTCATGGACGGCATGAATGTGGTGGGCGATTTGTTTGGTCAAGGCAAGATGTTTTTGCCGCAGGTGGTGAAGTCGGCCCGCGTGATGAAGCAAGCCGTGGCCCACCTCATCCCCTACATCGAAGAAGAAAAACGCCTGCAAGAAGCCGCAGGCGAAGATGTGAAAACCAAGGGCAAGATCGTGATTGCCACGGTCAAAGGCGATGTGCACGACATTGGCAAAAACATCGTCACCGTCGTGCTTCAGTGCAACAACTTTGACGTGGTCAACATGGGCGTGATGGTGCCTTGCCACGAAATTTTGGCGCGTGCCAAGGTGGAAGGCGCGGACATCATTGGCCTGTCGGGCCTCATCACCCCGAGCTTGGAAGAGATGCAGTACGTGGCCTCCGAGATGCAAAAGGACGACCACTTCCGCTTGCGCAAAATCCCCTTGCTCATTGGAGGTGCGACCTGCAGCCGGGTGCACACCGCCGTGAAAATCGCCCCGCATTACGAAGGCCCGGTGGTCTATGTGCCCGACGCTTCGCGCAGCGTGGGCGTGGCCCAAGGGTTGCTGAGTGACCAAGCCGCGCAGTACATCGAAGAACTCAACGCCGACTACGCCAAGGTGCGAGAGCAACACGCCAACAAAAAACAAACGCCGCTGTTGCCCCTCGCCAAAGCCCGCGCCAATGCGCCTCGACTCGATTGGTCCAAGCAGCACCACACAACGCCCAAATTCATCGGCAAGCGGGTCTTCAAAAACTTTGACCTCGCCGAACTGGAACCCTTCATCGACTGGGGCCCGTTCTTCCAAACCTGGGATTTGGCGGGCCCCTTCCCCGCCATTTTGAAAGACGAGGTGGTGGGCGCAGAGGCGCAGCGGGTGTTCAGCGACGGCAAGCGCATGTTGAAGCGCCTCATTGAAGGCCGATGGTTGCAAGCGCATGCGGTGGTGGGCCTGTACCCGGCCAACAGCGTGGGCGACGACATCGTGTTGTGGACCGACGAGAGCCGCACCCAACCAGCACTCACTTGGCACGGCTTGCGCCAGCAAACCGAAAAGCCTTTGCGTGAGGGCGCGCACAACCCGAATCGATGTCTCTCGGACTTCGTGGCCCCCGTGGGCCAAGGCGCCGACCATGTGGGCTTGTTCGCGGTCACTGCGGGCGTGGGCGTGGACGCCAAAGAAAAGTACTTCATGGACGACCACGACGACTACAGCGCCATCATGCTCAAAGCCTTGGCCGATCGTTTGGCCGAGGCCTTTGCCGAGTGCATGCACGCGCGGGTGCGCCGTGACCTGTGGGGCTATGCGGCTGCTGAAACCTTGAGCAACGAAGCGCTGATCAAAGAGCAATACCAAGGCATTCGACCCGCCCCTGGCTACCCCGCTTGCCCCGACCACAGCGTGAAACGCGCCATGTTCGAGTTGCTGCAATGCCAAGACATTGGCATGGGCCTCACCGACAGCATGGCCATGACGCCGGCGGCGAGTGTGAGCGGTTTTTACATCGCCCACCCCGATGCCACGTATTTCAATGTGGGCCGCATCGGTGACGATCAGGTGCACGACTTGGCGCAACGCCAGGGCGTGGCCGAGAAAGATTTGCAGCGCTTGCTGGCGCCGAATTTGTAAGCGCCCCTGGCCCTGCGTTAATCAGGGCTCGCCGTGCCAATCGCTGGTGCCAGTGCCGGGGTGGGCCAGTTCAACAACTCGGCCAAGCGGCACACCACCCAATAGGCCTGGGCGGCATCCACCCCGCTGTCGGTGGACAACAGACCTGCCAGGCACTGGGACAACACCTCGTCGGTGTGCCCGCCTTGTTTGAATTGTTGCGATTGGGCATGCTCGGTCAGCAAGTTGGCCAGGTCTTCGCAGGTGTCGTAGCGCTGCGCCACATGGGCAAAAGTGGCGCTGGGCTTGGATTGCCCAGGCTTGACAAACAGCGCGATGAATGAGGGCGGTATTTCCAGTTGGGGATCGTCAGACATAGGTCATCTTAGCCATGCGATCAGGTGCCAGCCCGGATGAACATCAAAGTGGTGCCTCCCAAAGCCAAAAGCCCGCTTGCGCGGGCGTTTGGTGTTGGAAGCAAGATTACTTCTTGGCTTCTTCTTTTTTGACCGAGGCTTTTTCCTTCATCGGTGCTTTTTTGGCTTCTGCCTTGACGTCGGCTTTGGCCTCGGCCTTGGGGGTGATTTTCTCGCCCGCCGCTGGGGCCAAGTTGGGGGTGCTGGCAAACGAAGCGCTGGCGAATGCACCCAGGATGAGAGTGGTGATGATTTTGTTCATGGAGAGCTCCTTGGTTGAGGTTTGAATCACTCCGAAGACTGGAGTGATCATTCAACGAGGCCCGGTGACAGGCTGTTGACCCAAATAAAAAATTATTTATGTCAACCAAACCGTCAAAAAAAGCATTGATGCAGGCGCTTTTCAGCGCACCGCACGTGGCGCGGTTTGTTGTGCCATCCACATGCACGCCACGGCCACCACGCCCAGGCCACACATGCACAGCAAGCCCCAGCGGTAACCCCATTGGGTGGACCACAACAAGCCCATCAGCCATGGGGCTGCGGCACGGGCCAAGGCGGTGGGAAAGCCGAGCAAGCCATTCAAGCTGCCCGTGTGCAGGCGGCTCACGTATTCGGTCATGGCGGTGGCGCGCACGATGGTGAGCAGCCCGTTGCCCACGCCAAACAGCAGCACAAACAGCAGCGACCACAGCACCTGGCCATAGCCCCAAAGCAACACAGCAAACCCCAAGGGGATGAGGGCGGGCAGCCACAGATTGCCCGCGTTCACGGGCAGGTGTCGCTCGGCGCTGTACAGCCCCAAGCGCCCCACCACCTGCAACACCCCGATGCTGGCGGGCATGGCAATGGCCCAGGCCTCGCTCATGCCGGTTTCGCGCAGCAAGCTGACCAAGTGCGGCGGCAGTGCGGACGTGGTGCCCACCATCAGCACCACAAAGCCGCTCAACCACCAAAACGCGGGTTGGCGCAAATGGCGGGACCAAGCGCGGTGTTCGTTGTGCAGGTCATGGCTGGCGTTGTGTGGGCTTGCCCGATCGTGCGCTGCGCTGCCCTCTGGCGCGGTCAAGCTTGCATCGCTTGCTCGCCCTGGGGCCTGGCCGGGTCGCAGCAGCCAAGCGTGCAAAGGGGCACAAACCAAAGCATTGAGCGCGGCCAGCACCCACAAAGCATCGCGCCAACCCAGTTGGTCGACCAAGGCGGCGGTGAGTGGAATGAACACCGTGCTGGCCAGCCCCCCCAAAAACGTCATGGTGATGATGGCGCGCCGATACGCGACGCCATAGCGTTGGGTGAGCACCGTGAATGCGGGCGTGTACAAGGTGGCGGCCCAGGCCAGCCCCATGCCAGACCACACCGCGTAAAAGCCCCACAAGCCGTCAACCCAGCGGTGGGCCACAAAGCACAAAGCCACGGCCAGGGAGCCCCAGGTCATCACAGCGCGGGCATGGCCTCGGTCGACCCAGCGGCCCACCGCAAAAGCCATCACACCTTCGCCCACCAAGGCCAGGCTAAAGGCCAGCGAGGACTGCGCGCGGTCGATGCCCAGCGTTTGCTCCATTGGGGCCATGAACAGCGCAAAGCCGTAAAAGCCACTGCCCCAAGTGATCAGCTGCGCCAGCGACAACCACCACACCAAGGCGTGCGAGGGCGTGGTTTGAGGTGGCGGCGACATTGGCCCATTATGCGAAACCCGCAGCGTGTGGCAGGCTTGGCGCGCTCACCACAGGGGGCGGTATTGCATGGCCTCGGCCACGTCATCGGCTTCGATCAGATCGTGGCCTTGCAAATCGGCCACGGTGCGCGCCACGCGCAAACATCGGTGGGTGCCCCGGCCCGACCAGCCCAGCCGGTTGGCCGCGCGTTCGATCAGCTGCTGGGCTTGGGGCGCTCGCGCCAAGTTGTCCAGGCTTTTGCCTTGCAGCAAATGGTTGGCATGGCCTTGGCGTTGCACGGCCCGCGCAAGTGCGGCTTGGCAATCGCTGCGCAGGCTTTGGCTGCTCGGTGCGGTTGGGGTGTGGAGCAATGCCTCGGCGCTCAGGCTCGGGACTTCGACATGCAAATCAATGCGGTCGAGCAAGGGACCTGACAACTTGCCCTGGTAGCGCGCGACTTGATCAGGGGTGCAGCGGCAGACTTTGAGCACCGAGCCCTGGTGACCGCATGGGCAGGGGTTCATTGCGGCAATGAGTTGAAAGCGCGCCGGAAACTCCGCTTGCTGCGCCGCACGCGAAATGGTGATGCGCCCGCTTTCGAGTGGCTCGCGCAAGGCTTCTAAAGCACTGCGCGAAAACTCGGGCAGCTCGTCCAAAAACAAAACGCCGTGGTGGGCCAGCGATATTTCGCCCGGTCGCGGTGGTGAGCCACCCCCCACCAGTGCCACCGAAGTGGCCGTGTGGTGCGGGCTGCGCACCGGTCGGCGCCCCCAGTCTTGCGCAGAAAATCGCCCCACCAGGCTGGCCACGGCAGCGCTTTCCAGGCATTGCGTCAAATCCATGGCGGGCAACAAACCGGCAAAGCGCTGCGCCAACATCGACTTGCCGCTGCCCGGTGGGCCGATCATGAGCACGCTGTGCCCACCGGTGGCGGCAATTTGCAAGGCGCGCTTGGCCCCGGCCTGCCCCTTGACCTCGGCCATGTCCACCCCGCTGGGCACAGGCGAGGGCGGGGCGGCGGTGAGCACAGGCC
>CANJUS010000143.1:0-5056 GCA_947477505.1 Comamonadaceae bacterium
TGGATGTCGGGCAAGGTCTACGACCTGAGTGGCTCCTACCATGCTGCATTTATCAATGGCGCGCTCTGGAACCTGCTCAATGGCTTGATCGTACTGGTTCTTTTTTGGCGCATCCGTTCGGCCCAGCGATCGGTGCATACTTGATGGCCTGACCACACCTGCAAACCCCATGACATCTCACCGACCCCCCTTTGAAGTGCTGCGCCTGGACCATGTGGTGCTGGCCGTGAGTGATTTACAACGTGCTGAAAATTTCTACACCCAGTTGCTGGGGGCGCACGTCGAGCGTCGGCTGGAAAAACCCGTGTTGGTTCAATTGCGCACCGGCGAGAGCTTGCTCGATTTGGTACCGGGTGCACCCGATGCGGCCCACCCCAACATGGCGCACTATTGCTTTCGCATCGACCCCTTTGACGAAGCCGCCATCACCGCCCACTTAAAAAGCCTTGGCATCGAAGTGGAAGTCAGTGGTCAGCGGTACGGGGCCGACGGCCATGGCCCGTCCATTTATTTGCGCGACCTCGATGGCAACCAATTGGAGCTCAAAGGCCCACCGGTGCGCCGCTTGGATGGCACGGCCATCGATTAAAGCCAAGGGGTTCAATCTTTGGTGGAGCGCACCACCACGCGCATGTCGCCAATGCCTGCAAAAGAGGTGGTGATGACGTCACCCGGGTGCACTTGGGCCACGCCCTCGGGTGTGCCGGTGTAGAGCAAGTCGCCCGTGCGCAAGGTGTAAAACGAAGAGGCGAATTCGATCAGGTGGGGGATGTCCAAAATCAGGTCGCGTGTATTGGCCTTTTGTCGCAGTTCACCATTGACATGCAAACTGAAATCAATTTGATCGGGGTGGGCGATCTCGTCGGCGGTCACCAACCATGGGCCCAGCACGCTGTAGGAATCCACCGATTTGCGCAGGCTGCGCTCTTCCGGTCCACGCACCGTCATGTCCAAGCCACTGGTGTAGGCCGCCACATGGCGCATGGCGTTGGCACGGGTGATGTTGCGCCCGCCTAGGCCAATGATGACCACCAACTCGGCCTCATGGTCGTTGCGCCGATCCAAGTGCTCAATGGCCACGCCTGCGCTGGGCCCCACCAAGGAGCTGGTGGCTTTGAGGAACAAACCGATTTTTTGTATCTCGATGACATGGTTGTTGTGGTGGATCTCCACTTGCTCACGCGCCTCGTCCAGGTGCTTTTGGTAGTTCACCGGTGCGGCCACGATCTTGCCAGGGTTGGCCACCGGGGCCAGCCAGGTGCGGCCTGCCAAGGGCAAGGATTTGGCACTCGGGGCCAAGCGGCGGATTTCAGCGCACACCTGATCCAGGTGGGCGATCAAGGGGTCGTGCACGGGCATGGGATAACCCACACGCGGCAAGATGTCCAGCGCAGCGGTCACATCTTTGACCTGATCACCTTCGACCAGGCCCAAACGGTTGTCATCAAAACGGGCAATTTTCACAGGGGCTTTCTGAAATATTGAAGGGTGAGTTACACCAACGAGCGCTGAGCCTTTCGCCAGCTAACCAACGGGGAGAATTGCATGCGCTGATCCACCCCAGGCTCAGGAGTGCGCATCATATATCGCTCGGGTGTTGGGCACGCCAGCGTCGCAACCATTCCAAACCCGCATGGGTCGCACCGGGCTGCTCGCCGCGAATGGGGCGGTATTCGCAACCCACCCAGCCTTGCCAACCGCAGGCCTGAGAGACTTCGTCAATCACATCCAGCAAATAAGCGTAATTTTGCTCACCACCGTCAGGCTCTTGGCGCTCTGGCGCACCCGCAATTTGGAAATGCCCGACCCGACCCGTGGGCAAATAAGCCCGCACCTTGGCCGCCACATCCCCCTCTACCACTTGGCAGTGGTACAAGTCCATTTGCACTTTGAGGTTGGGCTCGCCCACCTCGGCCACGATGGCATGGGCGTCGGCTTGCCGGTTGAGAAAATAATGCGGGATGTCGCGCGTGTTGATCGGCTCGATCAGCACCTCACAGCCTTGCTGGGCCGCTTGTCGTGCGGCCCAACGGACATTGGTCATAAAGGTATCGCGCAAAATGCCACTTGCGCGTGCCATTGGACCATGGGTATCGAGCGCTTCATGCGGGGCTGGATCTGTGCGATAAGCCTGCGGGACCAAACCGGCCAAGATATGGATGCGTGGACACGCCAAGCGCCGGGCGTAGTCCAGGGCCATTTCGATACCGCAGCGGAATTCTTTCTCTTGCCCTGGTTGGCAAGCGCGGCCACGCTCCCCCGCTTCCCAGGCCCGGGCCATGTCGGCGCGATCCGTGCCCCCCGCCGGGGTGTTAAACAGCACCTGTTGCAAGCCGTGGGCCTGCAGTCGCGAAGCCATTTCGCTGGCCTCCCATTCATAGGGGGACATGTATTCCACCGCTTCAAACCCATCGCTCGCGGCAGCTTCGAAGCGTTCTAAAAAGGGTAATTCAGCGTAAAGAAAGGACAGGTTGGCAGCGAATCGGGGCATGGTTCATCCGTGGGGTCTGGCGTTACACCCATTGTGCCGCCACAAACCGTCGGATGACGGTTGGCCGGTCAGGCCAGCACGCTGCGCAAAATTTCGTGCTTTTTATCCACGCCCATGCCTGTGTCAAAAAAGGTGGCAAATTGACGCGCCGCACGCAAGAACAATCGGGTGGGCACCCCATTTTGGTAAGGCACCACATACTGGGTTCTGAACTGCGGCAAGGGACTGGCTTCAACGGCTTCAAATTTCAGGGTGGGCACTTTTTCATTGGCCTGGGCCACCACTTTTTTCAATTCATCCAGGTTGCTCCACTCCTGAATGTCTGCGGTCGCAAAGAACATGATTTGCTGGGTCTCACGCACGATGCGGGTCCAAAACGGATACGCGTAACCCCGGCTGGCGTAGATGTCGTTGTTGGCCTCCAAGCGCGCATCGCCACGCTGCTTGTTGTAAAAGCGCAAGATGTTCTCAGGTGTGATGTCAACGGTCTTCCACGAGGTGATGACGATGTCTTCGGCCTGGGCCCGTGACTCCTCGGCGATCTCCACGATGTGGGTGGACATGCGCGGTACGAAATCGCGGTGCACGCCGGCCTCGGTCAATATTTTGCGCAGCACCACCATGACTTCGTCGAACACACTGCCGCCGACTTGCACATCCAAGGGTGCCGACTGATAGGGCGACTCACGGTAGATGCGGTCGGGCTGGCGCATGATGAAGGCCATGTAATTGAGCTGGTCCTTCAAAAGCACCTCGGGGGTGACATTGATGAAATAGTGGCGGATGTCCCGCTCCTCGACCACATTTTCATGCCAAGCTGTGAGCACCTTTTTGAGGAATGGTGTGCCCCCATACTGGTTCAATAGCGTCAACATGCGAAATCCTTCAATCTAAAACCTTATACCGCCAAACCGGCGGCGAAATTTTTGTTCGATGACAGATGCGTAATGTTACTGTCAAAAAGCAAAAGGCCCATCCTTGGATGGGCCTGATTTGATGCAGATCAGAAACGCAGGATGGCTCAGGATTTTTTAGCCCCCGCAGGCGCGGCAGGTGCGGCAGGCGCAGCAGCGGTGGGCGGGTTGGGGTTGTACTCGAACTTGCCTGGATCGGCACAAGCCGGCATGGCCGCAGGTTTGCCCGCTTTGGCCTTGTTGGTGCGCTGCACATGGGCGGCCACTTTGTCTTGCGATTTACACAATAAATAGCTGTCCACTTTGCCGGTGTGGGCCGTTTTGGCAGCGGCCTCTGCGGCCTTGGCCTTGGCCTCGTCACTGGGCGGGGGCAACTTGGCCCAAGCTGAGGTGGCGACCAGACTGGCCAAAAACCATGCAAATGCTTTGTTCATTGCTCTCTCCCGTTCAAACTTGGACTGGCCCAGATGCTGGTGCAGGGCTGCGGTGCGCGGGGATCTTGCCCGCTTGGATGTCGTCGTGCCACATGGCATGGTGTTCTTTGGCCCAGGTTTCGTCGACATATCCCGTGCGCATGGCATCGTAGGCACCTTCCATGCCTATGGTGCCCATGTAAATGTGCCCCAAAAACAAGGCCATCATCAACACCGTGGCCACCGCATGCACCATGTGTGCAATTTGCATTTCGCCCCTGGTGTAGACAAAGTTGGGCAGCAGTTTGTCCATGAACAAACCCGAGACCACCACCACCGCCCCCAGCACAAACACACCGACCCAAAACAAAACCTTTTCACCCGCATTGAAACGGTGCGAGGGGATCTCTTGGCCGCCGAACAGACCGCCCCCTTTGAGCAGCCAAGTCAAGTCACCTTTGCTGGGCATGTTGTCTTTGGCAAAGGTCACAAACACCACCACCAAAGAGACCGCAAACAAGGGCCCCGCAAAGTTATGGGCATTTTTCAAGGCATAGGTGAGCCACCCAAACAAGCTGCTGCCCATGATGGGCAACAACAAAAACTTGCCAAAGGCCATCACCAAACCCGACACCGCCAACACACAAAACGCAATCGCATTGGTCCAATGCGCGCTGCGCTCAAATGGCGTGAAGCGTTCAATCTTGCGGCCGGTGGTTTGCCCATGCAAGGTCATGGTGCCACGGCGCCAGTAAAAAATCCCTAAAGCGCCCAACACAATAAAAAGCAAAGAACCACCATAGGGAATGATCCAGTTGTTGCGCACCTGCCGCCAGGCTTCGCCAGCGTTGGTCATGCTCGACCCAGGGTATTGCACAAAAGGCTGCACCAAATTACCCGCTTCTGGCGCTTGGGTTTTGGGCAGGCTGCTGTAACCGGTGGCACCTTGGCCCACCTGGCGCCACACGGGGGCATTGTTGCCAGGCTGCACCTGGGCGCGCTGAGCGTTGCTTTGCTGCAGATACTGCGGGTCTGCCGAAGCCTCGGCCGCTACCGCCGCAGTGCCCGGTTTGTCTTGCGCGGCCACGCCGCTGCACAGCCAAGGCAAGGCCCAAGCGATGACCCAAATCATGGTGCGTGACATGTGGATGGCCTTTGCTCAGTTGGTTTTGGCGTAATCGTTTTGACCGGCTTGGGCACGCGTGCGCAAAGCCTGCTCCCAACTGGTTTTATCGCCA
>CANJUS010000144.1:0-5050 GCA_947477505.1 Comamonadaceae bacterium
AAGTAAACTTGCCGTGCTGGTGATGCCTGGCGAACCAGGTGTTCCGGGTATGGCGGGAACATCATCTCCATTCAAAATTTGGTTGATGTAAAGGTTGCCCGATGCTTTCAATGTGAGCTGGTTGCTGGTCCAAGAAATAGGGCTGTTCACTCTCAAGTTACCGGCACTGCCAGTGGCAAAACTGGTGTCCACTCCCGAGCTGTCCCCTTCCGTGCTCACCGTGACATCGCCACTGTTCAAAGCGGTTGATATGGCCCCCGCCATTCCGTCGTCAATGTCAATGTCCACCGGGTCAATCACCCATTGCCCGGCTTTGCCGTTGCGTGCCGAGGTGTCTACCCGTGCGGTGGCGGCGATTTGTACTTTTTTGGCCGATGTCTCGACATAACCCCCATTGCCCGTGCCGGTGGCTGCGGCCTTGATGCTCACGCCGTCGCCCAGGCTCACGCTGGAGGACTTGCCCACCGGGCCCACCGCCGCAGACCAACCCCCGCCGATGAGCACCTGTCCGCCACCGGTGTCGCCCGATGCGTCGATGGCAGCGCCTGGGCTCAGTTGCACCTGGTCGCCCATCACGACCACCGAGCCGCCGCTCAGGCCGCTGTCGCCGGTGGCGCTCAATGTGCCGGCCACCTCCACGCGGCCCAAGCTGCCGCCTTCCAACACAATGCGCCCTTGCCGGTTGACCAAGCTGGGCGCTTGCACGCTGCCCGTGTTTTTAACCACGTTTTGCAGCAATGCGTTGGCGCTGCGCGCGGTCATCACCACATAGCCGCCTTCGGCGCGCACCAGGTGTTGGTTGTCCACCAAAGCGTCCATCACCGCGCGGTCGACTTGAACGGCGGTGAGGCTTTGGCCGGCAAACTGCAACGTGATTTTGTCGCCCGCGGCCAGGGCCACAGTGCCTTCTTTGGCCACGATCACGCCTTCGTTGCGCACCTGGGGCGCAAGCAAGGCGATGTAGCCGCCCAAGCTTGCTTGCAGTTGGCCTTGGTTGACCACGCTGCCCGCGTTGCCCGTGCCCTCAAAGCTGGACTTGCCGGCCATGAAGTCGTCGTTGCCAATGCCGTGGGTGGTGACCAGCAAGCCACCCACGTCGACTTGGGCGGTGGGCCCAAACAACACCCCGTTGGGGTTGGACAAAAACACCTGGCCGTTGGCGCTGATGCGGCCCATGATTTGGCTCGCTTGGGTGTCGAGCACGCGGTTGAGCGTGACCGCGCTGGCCGAGGGCTGGACAAAGTTGACCTGGGCTTGGGCACCCACGTTGAAGCTGTTCCAGTTGAGCACCGCGCGGTTGCTGGCCTGGTTGATGTTGAGGTTGTTGCCACTTTGGCCGATGGTGGCCGTGCCGGCCACCACCTTGCCGCCCTGGGGCAGTTGGGTGGCTGAGATGGCGGCGGTTTGCGCCCAGGCTGGCGCGCAACTCGCGGCCAAACCCGCCAACGCCCAGGCCCATGCCTGCGACCAACGCAGCGGTGGGACGCCGTGTTCATGGGCAATGGGTGGGGCTTTTTTGATCATGGGGCGGGCGCTCAAAAAGGCTGGCTGAAGTTGAACCATAACCGATCCCAGCGGTACGAGCCGTCTTGGTCCAAACCGCTGCTTGACGCCATGGGGTTGACGCCCATGCGGCGCGACCAGGTCAAACGCCATTGCAAAGGCGTGCCCCAGCCGTGGGCCAAGGGGCCGCCCATCCACAGGCCGCCACCTTGCAGGGCGTAGGTGTTGAGGCTGGCGCCACCGGTGAAGTCGTTGAACTTGTTCACGTCGATGGTGGCGATGTCATAAAAAGCCGACACCGTCAGGCGCTGTCCTGCGGGGTTGAGCAGGTGTTGCCACTCCAGGTTGAGCGACTGCCCTTGGCTGCCACCACCTTCGTTGGTGGGGTAGGCGCGCACGCCTTGCGAGCCGCCCATGAAGAATTTTTCTGAGCCGTCCAGGTTTTTGCTGGCCAACTGAGCCTGCCATGTGGCCACCACCGACTGGCTGGGGCTGATGCGCTGCACACGAGAGGCCATGGCACGCAGCTTGCCATATACGCCAGCGGTTTGCGCGCTCAAGGCGTCCATGCCTTGGTTGGGTGAGCCATTCAAGTCGACATTGCCAACCAGCGTTTGCAGCGAGCCTGCCGATTCGCCACCGCCCATCCAGCCGTCGCTGCGTTGGCCTTGCAAGCTGGCGCTGAGCAAGTCGATTTTGTATTCCGACACCAGGCCTGCGGTGGTTTCGTTGCGGAAGTTTTTGTGCTCATAGCCCCATTGCAAGCTGGCGCTGGCCGAGCGCGAGCGCAACCACGGCACGCTCAGGTCCAAGCCAATCGAGTTGGACGGGCCACTGGGGTTGAGCGCCACGTACTGGGGTGCGACCAATTGGTATTTGCTGCCCGACAAGTTGAAGCCCAGCCTTTTACCGGCGCTGCCCACAGGCTCGCTGTAACCAAATTTGAGGTACTCGCTGCCTTCGGTGTGCAGCCAAATCAAGCTGACCGTTTCGGCCCGACCGAGGGCGCCATGGTGGTTGATTTGGCCAATGGTTCGGGTGCTGCCCGTCGCGCTCACGACCGAGTTGTCAACCGACAGGCTGCCCTCGGTGCTGGGCGCGTCGCTCAAGCGGATCACCGCTTCGGTTTCACCTTCTTGTTCGCCCGGGCGCAGGCTCATTTGCGCTTGCACGCCCGGCAACTCCGACAGCAGCAAGGTGGCCCGGTCCAAGGCGTCCAGGCTGACCACTGCGCCTTTGGGTTGCGCGGTTTCGACCAAATCGACAGCCAAAGCAGGCGGGATGCGTTTGTGCGGTTCGGGTTCGATCACGGCCCGCGCAAAGCGGCCTTCGCGCACGGTGACTTGCACCACCCCCTCCGTCATGTCTTGGGGGGGAATTTCAGCCCGGCCCAAGCGACCACGGCTGGCATAGTGCTGGTCGAGCAAGGCAACGATTTTTTCCAGGCTTTTCATGTCCAGCGGTGTGCCCACCACGGGTTGCAGCACTTGCGTCAAATCGCTGGCGCTGAACACGCCAATGCCGGTGAATTCAAAGCCCTTGACCACCGGCTCCTCGGGCGCGGCCGGGGTTGGGGCGGGTGCAGCGGCTGTGTTTGCCGGTGTGGCTGCGTTGGGGCTGGGGACGCTGGTTGGCGGGGCAGCCTCGGGCGTTGGGATGGGCGGCGTGGGTTGCTTAAACCGCACCCAATTGATCTTTTTGTCGCTGCTGTCCAAGGGACTGGGCATGGCCGGGTTGACCGGTTTGGGCGGGAATTGCACCCATTGGTCGTAGCGGCCGGGCGCGGCTGGGGCTGGGGCTGCGGTTTGGGCCATGCTGGTGGCAGTCCACACCCCTGCGAGCAGGCCCACCGCCAGCGGCCAAGCGGCACCCAGCGCCGCGGGGATGCGCTGGTGCGGGGCGATTGGGTTCGGGTGGCGGGGCAAGGACATGGTTTTCGGTGGTCACCAGCCTTTGCCGCCCCCACCAACCATGGCGAGGGCCACGCACAAGCCGATGGCCTTCAATGATCGGCACCAAATGGCAAAAATAAAGCCCCCCCAACCGAATTTAGAGGCCGCCCAGCCGGGTTGGCTGCCCGTGCCGCCCAAGTGACTGATTTGCCTTGGTTTTCACAAATGTCGCCATAATGGCCAGCGCCGGGCAAAGCCACCCTCAAAGGCGCGGTCACGCCTGGCCCCGTGCCCATCTCACACGTACAAAGGAAGTGTTATGCAACGCAGAACCCTGATCAAAACCAGCGCACTTGCGCTGAGTGCCAGTGTGGCCACGCCTTGGTTGCGCGCCCAAAACCTGCCCACGGGCAATGTGCGCATCGTGGTGGGTTTTCCGCCCGGCGGCGGCACCGATGCGTTGGCGCGGGTCATGGCCGTCAAGTTGCAGGCGATGTGGAATGTGAGCGTGGTCATTGAAAACAAGGCCGGTGCGGCCGGCGTGATCGCCGCCGATCATGTGGCCAAACAAAACAACGACGGCACCACGCTGCTGATGGCGCACATCAACAGCCACGCCATTGCGCCGAGTTTGCAGCCCAAGCTCGGTTATGTGGTTGAGCGCGACTTCTCGCCCTTGGTGCTGGTGGGCGTGACGCCCAATTTGCTCATTTGCAACCCCCAACAACCAGCCAAAACCGTCAAAGAATTGGTCGAGTTGTGCAAGCAAAACCCCGGCAAGATCAGTTTTGCCTCGGCCGGTGGCGGTTCGGCCCAGCATTTGGCGCTGGAAATGTTCAAGCTGCGCGCGGGCATCCAGGCTTTGCATGTGCCCTACAAAGGCTCCGGCCCGGCCCTGACCGACTTGATGGGTGGGCAGGTGCAGTACTGCTTTGAAACCATGACCTCGGCCACCCCGCATGTCAAAGGCGGTAAGGTGCTGGCCTTGGCCCAAACCCGCACCAAACGTGCCAAAGGCCACCCGGGTGTGCCCACCATGGACGAGCAAGGTTTTGCTGGTTTCGATGCCACCACCTGGTATGGCCTGGTGGGTCCTGCGCGCATGAACCCGGCCATGGTCAAGCGCATGAACGAGGACATGAACCGCGTCATGGCCATGCCCGATGTGCAAGAAAAGTTCGAGCAATATGGCGCCGAAGATGGCGGCGGGACTCCTGAAAAATTCACCCAATTCATTGCCACTGAGCAAGACAAATGGGCCCGAGTGGTCAAAGACGCCAAGGTGCAGGCCGACAGTTGAAACCAGGGGCAAACGGGCCACAGCGCAAGGCCACCAGGGAGGGCAGCAGATGGGTCGCAAATTTTCAGTTTTAGGCGGGGTGTTGAGCGCCGTCCTGATGTGGTGCATCGCCCTGTCGGCTTGGGCCTTCCCTGTCAAGCCGGTGCGCATCGTGATTGGTTTCCCCGCTGGTGGGCCGCTGGACTTGCATGCCCGATTGCTGGCCGATCGGTTGCAAGCGGTGCTGGGTCAGCCGGTGTTGATCGACTACAAGTCGGGCGCAGGGGGCACGGTGGGTTCGCAAGAGGTCATGAAGGCCGCGCCCGATGGCCACACCTTGATGCTGGCCACCCCCGGGGTGATGGTCATCAACCCG
>CANJUS010000145.1:0-5050 GCA_947477505.1 Comamonadaceae bacterium
CGTATTATTGACAAAAACTTCGCCCTCATCTGCTTATATTTAACCCACCATCGCGGCCCCTCGACCAAATCCAAATGGTTAATTAGAAAACCAAATGTTTCACACCAAAAAAGTATTGAATACCTTGCCCGTCAACAGGGGGTATCCCTGTCTTGCTTTGCTCGAAGGAAAAGCCCACCATTGTGTCCAATGCACAGATTGCCAATGGTTGATAAAGGCCTCTAACAAAATGTTATCTACATCGGGCCTTTACTGAGGTGCAGTTGGTACTTGGCCGTTGAAAGGAATACTGAATGACCCATCATGTCATTGCAGCGCTGCCCACAGAAGCACGCCCCTATCTGGAACACCAATTGCCAACGGGCGTTGAAGCTCGTTGGTTCAATGGAAAGGCCGAGGCCTTGGTCGCAGGCAAAGGGGCAACGGTTGGTTGGTTTGACATCGGACACCGTGATGACTTCGCAGATGCCGTCAGGAATGCGACAGACTTGAAATGGCTGTTCACCAAATTGGCCGGCGTCGATGGCTTGCCTCTAGAAGAACTGGCTGCCCGCAAAATTATCTTTACCAATTGCCCAGGCTTGGCGGCCCCGACAGTGTCTGAATATGTGCTGCTGGGCATGCTGAGCATTGCCAAAGGCTATCGCGAAATCATCAAAGCAGAGATGAAACACGAGTGGTTGACCATCCCGCCCGGCAAAGTAGAGCTCATGGGTAGCAGTGCCTTGATTGTGGGCTACGGCAGCATCGGGCGAATGATCGAAGAACGCCTCAAGGCATTTGGCGTCACGGTCACTGTCGTGCGTCGCACACCCGTGAGTGGTGAACACGCCCTTGGCCCAACCCAATGGCGCGCACGGCTGGGCGAGTTTGATTGGATTATTTTGACAGCGCCTGCCACAACAGAGACCACTCGCATGATCGGCGCAGCTGAGTTGTCTGCGATGAAGAAGACTGCGGTACTGGTCAACGTTGCACGCGGCAGCCTTGTCGATCAAGACGCGCTGGTCAAGACACTGGTACAGCGCGATATAGCTGCAGCGTTCCTTGATGTCACCGAGCCTGAACCGCTGCCAGCGGATCACCCGCTGTGGAGCCTGGAAAATGCACACATCACCATGCATTTGTCAGGTCGGTCACGAACCCATGAGATGCCGCTGACGGCAAAACGTTTTTTGGAAAACCTCCACCTTTACTGCCAAGGCAAGCCGCTTTTGTACCAGGTTGACCTCCAACTGGGATACTGATCATGTCATTGCACGCGATCAATCCATGAATGCAATGATTGCACTCGCCAGCCAAGCCATTTACGCTTTGATCGGAATGGAGTAACGATGGGTGTCACAAGGGACCTGGCAAAATTTGTTGCAAACGCACGTTACGAGGATTTGTCGCCCGAAGCGGTGCAAGCCGCTAAAACATCCTTGCTCAATATTGTTGGCAATTGCATAGCAGGCAATCAAACAAGAATCGGCGCAATGCATGTCGACATGGCCAAGGTGTTGGGGGGCGGCCTTGACCAGGCCACCATATTAGGGGTTGGTGCGCGCGTATCTGTACCAGCAGCTGCATACGCAAACGGTAATCTGGCATTCGCACTGGACTACGAAGACACTGTCCAGTACGTCACCCACCCTGGCTTCATCACGACGGCCTCGGGTTTGGCGGTAGGTGAATTCAGCGGGTCGAGCGGGCGTGATCTGATCTTGGCAATGGCGCTGGGCTATGAAGTGGTTGCACGCATTGGATTGGCCATGCAGCCCACGCCCGAGCGTGGCAAAGTGGTCTTTGGCGAGCAATACCATCCATTTGCGGCCGCAGTCACTGCGGGCAAGTTGCTCGGCCTTGACGAAGCACAAATGGACGCTGCCTTCGGCGTTGCAGGCACTTATGCGAGCGTCCCATCGGCTTACAAATACTTTGGGGTGGTGGCTGAGACACGTCCGTTGCGCGAGGTCAAGCTGGGCTGGGGCTGGATGTGCATGGCTGGCACGATGGGGGCGCTGTCGGCGCAACGTGGGTTTCAGGGGGGATTGGGTGTGCTTGACGGTGAAAGGGGTTTCCACGTGATGGCCGGATCAGACCGTTGTGACTTTGAAAGCATGACACGCGGTCTGGGACAGCGTTGGTTGATTGTCGATGCGCAATACAAAGCTTTTCCCTGCATCGCACGCATCATCCCCGCATACTTTGCCACCCAAGCTTTGGTCGAGGAACATGCCATCACACCTGCCGACGTAGCGCGTGTGACCGTTCAATCTGGTCATGTGCGCTTGGTCAATGACTTCAACCCGCGCAGCGAAGTGGACGCTCAGTTTTCGCTTCCTTTTGTGGTGGCGATGGCGATTACCCAAGAGCCGATCGGCCCATCGATGTTTTCAGAGTCAACGATGTTCGCTCCCCAAGTTCGCGATTTGCTCAGCCGCATCGAACTGCATCAAGATGACGATGCTGAAAAAATATTTTCCGACGAACAGCGCCTGAAGATGTCCGTGGCGATTGCGCTGAAATCTGGCCACACGGTTCAGCGTGACATCGAGTGGCCACGCGACCAAAAGCCAATGGACTGGGAGGGAGTCAAACGCAAATTCACAGCACTTGCAGAACACATGCTGCCAAACGCTCAACTGGATACGGCGATCAATATCGTTGCATCACTTGACAAAGAAAAAAACTTAGATGCATTGGTGGCGTCGCTGTGCGCCAAGCCTGGCGCTGACGCCTTATTCACCTGATGACAAGGTCATTCACGGCCTTGTCAGTTCAACTTTTTTAATTGGAATTCAAATGGTCATTGATCAACGCACTTACACACTTCAAATCGGTGCAGTTCACACCTTCATGGAACTGTTCGAAAAAGAAGGTCTTGAGCCTCAAGTGCGCATTCTGGGCAACTTCATGGGCTTGTTTCGTACCGAGATCGGCAACATCAACCAAATCATCATGATGTTCGGCTATGAAGATGCAGGGGATCGACAGCGCCGTCGTGACCGCCTCTATCAGGACCCCGCATTCCAAAGCTATCTGATGAAAGTGCGCCCTTTGCTCAAAGAACAAGAAGTGCGTTTACTCACGCCATCCAAGTGCAACCCACCGATTGGCGCTCCCGTCCTCCATGTCTAGATTCATTGCCGGGTCCAAGCTGGTGGCCATGGCTTGGCTTTTCTGAAAATTCATTTCGCATCTCAGCCGAATGGCACGACTGTTGGGGCAATACTTTTTAGGAGAAAACCATGAACTCACTGCGTCGTTCACTCATCGCGGCAGGACTTTCTGCCACGATCCCGTCCCTGGTTCTGGCGCAAGCACCCACAAGCCGATGGCCCGAAAAAACCATCAAATTGATCGTGAACTTCCCGCCGGGTGGTGCCACTGACGTGGTTGCGCGTTCATTGGCCATCAAACTGGGGGAAGCGCTGGGCCAGTCGGTGGTTGTAGACAACCGCGTGGGCGCGGCCGGCAACATCGGTTTGGACCTGGTGGCACGGGCTGCACCGGACGGCTACACACTCTTGCATTCATCAGATGGCCCCATCTTGATCAACCCCCACCTTCAAAAAATGGAAACAGACGTCACCAAGGACATCGTTGCGGTTGCACCGACCGCAGGCACGGCCATGTTCCTGGTCGTTCGGCCTGGCATTGCCGTGCGCAATGTTCAAGAGCTTATCGCTTATGCGCGGGCAAACCCAGGCAAGCTCACCTATGGATCGGCAGGCAGTGGCTCACTGCAGCACATTGCGATCGAAATGATCCTGTCCGCCGCAAAAATCAATATCTTGCATGTACCCTATAAGGGCTCGCAGATGATCATGACCGAAATGCTCGGTGAGCGGGTTGACCTCACGATGGACTTCGGTGCAGCCGTGCCTCAGATCAAGGCGGGCAAGTTGCGACTGCTTGCAGTTCCTGGCAGCAACCGCTCACCCGTGTTTCCAGAAACGCCCACACTGCTTGAGTCGGGCATCCCAGTTCAACTTTCTTTCATCTCTGGTGTCTATGCCCCCGCGGGTACACCGGCGCCTATCATCACGCGTTTGAACCGAGAAATATCTCGCATCATGCAATCTGCTGAAACCAAGGCCCAACTCGATGCCATGATGGCCGATACCTTGCCACAAATGACACCCGAAGCTTTCGCCACCAATCAGCACAATGCCCGCAATGCCTTTGGAGAAATTGTGCGCAGTGCAGGACTCAAGGCAAACTAACGAGTACCCGTGGACCATCTTTGCTCAATCTGCCCTCCATGAATGTCGCGCCCATCTTTGGCCTATCACTGGCATTGCTGTGTGCCACAGCCTTCGCCCAAGATGACAAGCCAGCGGGTTGCCTGGTGGCCCATTTCAAAGGGATTGGCCTGCGCACCAACGACGACACCCAACGAGCGCGATTGGCTGAAGAATGGCTGCGAAGAAACATCAGCAACTGCACCAAGGAGCAGGTGGCCGCGATCAAGTCCAACAGCCCAGACTGGTTGGGTACCGCCCACACCCATGATGTCAACATGATCATTGATGCCAGCTCTGAGGCCAAAGCCAAGGGCAACCCCACACAAATGGCAGGTTTGTATGCATCTTTGGACAAAGAGCGCAAATCAACCACAGAAAACATTGGCACCCCACCAGCTGAAGGCTTGTCTACCCTTAGAAAACCTGCCACACCGAATGAACCCATCAAAGAACCCTACCCAGCCATTCCCACGCCAATCATCAAGCCCCCTTCTGTGCCCACGGGGAACTTGCCCAATCCCACCACCAAAGCCAATTCACTCAGACAAGATGAAATTTCAATCTGCCTGCCCAACGAAATAGCCACTTGGTCTGACGGCCCCAAGGACACCAAGATGCTCAGCACCAAAATGGTGTTTGTGTACGACCATCAAGGAGCACCCGATTTCATATCCGAGGATTCCGCTTTTGCGGTATTGCAAGCATCCGCTTCAAGTTGGGACCCATGCGGTGGCAGCAACTCAGTTGTTTTAAGCAGCAGAATGGACAACGCTTTCACCGGATTAAAAGTGGCGGTCTTGTGGAGTGACAAAGATAAA
>CANJUS010000146.1:0-5040 GCA_947477505.1 Comamonadaceae bacterium
ACAGATCAAGACTCTCACTTTTAAGGATGAAAACATGAAATCATTACTCGACCTGTTCAAGCAGTTCACGCCCGATGAGCACTTTGATGCCATCAAAATTGGACTGGCTTCCCCAGAAAAAATCCGCTCCTGGTCTTTTGGTGAAGTGAAAAAGCCAGAGACCATCAATTACCGGACCTTCAAGCCTGAGCGCGACGGTTTGTTTTGCGCCAAAATTTTTGGTCCCATCAAGGACTACGAATGCTTGTGCGGTAAATACAAGCGCTTGAAGCACCGTGGTGTGATTTGCGAAAAATGCGGCGTTGAAGTCACCCAAACCAAGGTGCGCCGTGAGCGCATGGGTCACATTGATTTGGCGGCCCCGTGCGCGCACATTTGGTTTTTGAAGTCTTTGCCCAGCCGATTGGGCTTGGTGTTGGACATGACGCTGCGCGACATTGAGCGCGTGTTGTACTTTGAAGCCTATGTGGTCACTGACCCTGGCATGACGCCCTTGAAAAAATTCGGCATCATGACCGAGGACGATTACGACGCCAAACTCAAAGAGTATGGTGACGAGTTTGTTGCCAAGATGGGTGCTGAGGGCATTCGCGAATTGCTCGAAGGCATTGAGCTTGACTCCGAAATCGAACGCCTGCGCGGCGACTTGACCGGCTCTGAGGTCAAGGTCAAGAAAAACTCTAAGCGATTGAAAGTGCTGGAGGCCTTCAAAAAGTCTGGCATCAAACCAGAGTGGATGGTCTTGTCGGTGCTGCCCGTGTTGCCGCCTGATTTGCGCCCCTTGGTACCGTTGGACGGTGGCCGCTTTGCGACCTCCGACCTCAATGATTTATACCGCCGCGTGATCAACCGAAACAGCCGTTTGCGCCGCTTGCTGGAGCTCAAGGCACCAGAAATCATCGCGCGCAATGAAAAGCGCATGCTGCAAGAAGCGGTGGACAGCTTGCTGGACAACGGCCGCCGTGGCAAGGCCATGACCGGCGCCAACAAACGCGCTTTGAAGTCTTTGGCCGACATGATCAAAGGCAAGAGCGGACGCTTCCGTCAAAACTTGCTGGGCAAGCGCGTCGATTACTCGGGTCGTTCCGTCATCACCGTGGGCCCAACCCTCAAGCTGCACCAATGTGGCTTGCCCAAGTTGATGGCCCTGGAGTTGTTCAAGCCCTTTATCTTCTCTCGCTTGGAAGCAATGGGCATTGCCACCACCATCAAGGCCGCCAAGAAAGAAGTTGAATCTGGCACAGCCGTGGTGTGGGATATTTTGGAAGAGGTCATCAAAGAGCACCCCGTGTTGCTCAACCGTGCACCCACATTGCACCGTTTGGGCATTCAAGCGTTTGAGCCTATTTTGATTGAAGGCAAAGCCATTCAGTTGCACCCACTGGTTTGTTCGGCTTTCAATGCCGACTTTGACGGTGACCAAATGGCGGTTCACGTGCCTTTGTCAGTGGAAGCGCAAATGGAAGCGCGCACCTTGATGTTGGCATCTAACAACGTGCTGTTCCCTGCTTCAGGCGAACCCTCCATCGTGCCTTCTCAGGACGTGGTGCTGGGTTTGTACTACTCCACCCGTGAGCGCATCAATGGCAAGGGCGAAGGCATGGTCTTTGCCGATACCTATGAAGTGCAACGCGCATTGGACGCCGGTATGGTGGAGATGACTGCCAAAATCAGCGTGCGTTTGACCGAATGGACCAAAGACAAGGCCACCGGCGAATTCACAGCCCACACCGCGTTGGTGGATACCACGGCTGGCCGTGCCTTGCTGTCGGAAATTTTGCCCAAGGGCCTGGCTTTCAGCAACATCAACAAAGCGCTTAAAAAGAAAGAAATTTCTCGATTGATCAACACCTCTTTCCGCCGTTGCGGCTTGAAAGAAACGGTGATCTTTGCTGACAAGCTGCTGCAAAACGGTTTCCGCTTGGCCACCCGCGCTGGCATCTCCATCGCCATTGATGACATGTTGGTGCCGCAAGAAAAGCATCAAATCATTGAGATGGCCGAGAAAGAGGTCAAAGAGATCGAACAGCAATATGTGTCGGGCTTGGTCACCGTTGGCGAGCGTTACAACAAAGTGGTGGACATCTGGGGCAAGGCCGGGGACCATGTCTCCAAGGTCATGATGGACCAGTTGCGCAAAGAAAAAACCATTGATCGCCATGGCAAAGAAGTCGAACAAGAGTCGTTCAACTCCATTTACATGATGGCCGACTCAGGTGCTCGGGGCTCTGCGGCGCAGATTCGCCAGTTGGCGGGCATGCGTGGCTTGATGGCCAAGCCAGATGGCTCCATCATCGAGACGCCCATCACCGCGAACTTTCGCGAAGGCCTCAACGTGTTGCAGTATTTCATCTCCACACACGGTGCACGTAAAGGCTTGGCCGATACCGCACTCAAAACTGCCAACTCTGGTTACCTCACGCGCCGTTTGGTTGACGTGACACAAGATCTGGTGGTCACCGAGCAGGATTGCGGCACGGCCAATGGTCAATTGATGCGCGCGATTGTCGAAGGTGGTGAGGTGATTGAGTCTTTGCGCGACCGCATTTTGGGCCGCACCACCACAGATGATGTGGTGCATCCAGAAACTCGGCAGGTCTTGATCAAGGGCGGTGAAATGCTGGATGAAGATGTGCTCGACTTGCTCGAAACCGAAGGGGTCGACGAGGTCAAAGTGCGCACGGCACTGAACTGCGAAACCCGCTTTGGCTTGTGTGCCAAGTGCTATGGCCGCGATCTGGGCCGTGGCGGTGAGATCAACATCGGTGAAGCGGTGGGCGTGATTGCAGCCCAATCCATCGGTGAGCCAGGCACGCAGTTGACGATGCGCACCTTCCACATCGGTGGTGCTGCTTCGCGCGCGGCTGTGGCTTCCAATGTTGAAGCCAAGTCCAATGGTGTGATCGGCTTCAACCCAACCATGCGCTATGTGACCAACACCAAAGGTGATTTGGTGGTCATTTCTCGCTCGGGTGAAATCATCATCCACGACGAAATTGGCCGCGAGCGTGAGCGCCATAAGGTGCCTTACGGTGCGATCTTGGCCATCAAGGCCGATCAAAGCATCAAGGCGGGTGTGGTGCTTGCCAATTGGGATCCGTTGACACGACCTGTCATCACTGAGTTTGCCGGTCAAGTGCGCTTCGAAAATGTAGAAGAAGGCCTCACCGTTGCCAAGCAGTTGGACGAAGTCACAGGCTTGTCGACCTTGGTGGTGATTGACCCCAAGCGCCGCGGCTCCACCAAAGTGGTGCGCCCGCAGGTCAAACTGATCGACGCATCTGGCAAAGAAGTGAAGATTCCTGGCACAGACCATTCGGTGACCATCGGCTTCCAAGTCGGCGCACTGATTCAGGTGCGAGATGGTCAGGATGTGGGTTCTGGTGAAGTGTTGGCACGCATTCCTGTGGAAGGTCAAAAGACCCGCGACATCACCGGCGGTTTGCCCCGTGTGGCCGAGTTGTTCGAAGCACGATCACCCAAAGACAAGGGCATCTTGGCTGAAATGACGGGCACTGTGTCATTTGGCAAAGAGACCAAAGGCAAGATGCGCTTGCAAATCACCGACCCAGAAGGCACGGTTTGGGAAGAACTGGTGCCCAAGGAGAAAAACATCCTGGTGCACGAAGGTCAAGTCGTCAACAAGGGTGAGAGCATTGTGGACGGCCCAGCCGACCCGCAAGATATTTTGCGTTTGTTGGGCATCGAAGAGTTGGCCCGTTACATCGTCGACGAAGTGCAAGACGTTTACCGCTTGCAAGGTGTGAAGATCAATGACAAGCACATTGAAGTGATCGTGCGCCAGATGTTGCGCCGTGTGGTGGTGGACAACCCTGGAGAGTCTGGCTACATCGGCGGCGAGCAAGTCGAGCGCTCTGAAATGCTCAACACCAACGAGGCATTGCAGGCTGCGGGTAAGCTGCCTGCGACATACACCAATTTGTTGCTGGGCATCACCAAGGCTTCTTTGTCGACCGATTCGTTCATCTCGGCGGCTTCTTTCCAAGAAACCACCCGGGTACTGACCGAAGCGGCCATCATGGGCAAGCGCGACGAATTGCGTGGCTTGAAAGAAAACGTCATTGTGGGTCGCCTCATTCCTGCAGGCACCGGCATGGCTTATCACCAAGCGCGCAAGGTCAAGGACGCCATGGACGAGGTCGAGCGTCGCGCCATTGCCGAAGCTGAGGCTGCTGAATTGGCCGAGGCCACAGCGGGCACTGGTGACCACGCCGATGAACCGGCAGACGCCAGTGGCCAAGATGCCGCTGGGACTGCTTAAAAATACAAAGGCCCCTTGTGGGCCTTTGTCGTTCTAGGTGGATTTGCACATGATCAACACCGGGTGGGCCATACTGTGTTTGGCGCTCGTGGTGTTTTGGGGCCTGGGGGCATATAACCGCTTGGTGCGCTTGCGTGCTGCCATTGGACAAGCGGTGGCGGTGCTGGATGTCCATTTGACCCGATATGAAGAGCTGGTTGAGTTGGCTGTGACGGCAGCAGCTTCTGCTCCCTTTGGTTGGCAGTCGTCCATAGCCCCTGAATTAGGGGCTGTTCATTGGACGCGATTACAAACTGCTGCGCGCAAGACGGCCATTGCCATGGCGCATTGGCAAGATCTGCTGTTTTCACATGCGGCAGCGCGCGCCCTGAGCGAGAGCAAGCAGGAGCTGTCCCAAGCATGGCAAGCACTCAATCACCCCGATGTTTACTACATCACCGTAGCGCCAGAATTGAATGCCAGGTGGTCGGAGCTCGATGTTTTGATCCAGCCCGATTTGGAGCGGTACAACCAGGCGGCGGCCATTTATAACGCTGCGATTGTGCAATTTCCAGCCTTGTTGTTGGCCCGGATGTTTTCATTTCACTCGGCCAGCCCGTTGTGACCCTCAGCAGCGTTGCACAGCCACTGCCTTTGTGGCAGCAACTGCAGGCCACCGCGGTGGCTTTGGCTGCAGTGGCACAAGGCGTCTCGGCCAGCGCGGCATTGCTGCGAGTGCCTAACGCTTTGCGGTCGGGTGTGCAGTCGCTGTTGTTTGC
>CANJUS010000147.1:0-5016 GCA_947477505.1 Comamonadaceae bacterium
AGCAAGGCCGCATTGAGGTTGCAGGCATTGAGTTGGGAAACGATTTGCGCGCCATTGACCAAGTGCGAAAACAAGTCGGCATGGTGTTTCAGCAATTCAACTTATTCCCCCACTTGACTGTGCTGGAAAACCTCACCCTGGCCCCCATCCAAGTGAGCAAACTCTCTGTTGAGGTGGCCAATGAGCGCGCCATGCAGCAATTGGAGCGGGTGCGCATCGCCGAGCAAGCCCACAAATACCCACTGCAACTGTCTGGCGGGCAACAGCAACGGGTCGCCATTGCCCGGGCACTTTGCTTGACGCCACAAGTGATGTTGTTTGACGAACCCACTTCGGCCCTCGATCCGGAGATGATCAAAGAGGTGCTCGATGTGATGGTTGAACTGGCCGAGCAAGGCATCACCATGTTGTGTGTGACGCACGAAATGGGCTTTGCAAAAGCAGTGGCCGACCGCGTCATCTTCATGGACCATGGCCAAATCGTTGAGCAAAATTCGCCGCAGGCATTTTTCGATAACCCGCAACACGAACGCACCAAAGACTTTTTGGCAAAAATCATTGGCCATTGACCGATTGATGTTTAATTTATCAACTCAGGCATTGAACACATGACAAACACTGTACGCACCCAAGTGGTCATTGTGGGCGCGGGCCCATCCGGTTTGTTGTTGGGGGCTTTGTTGCACAAAGCCGGTATCGACAACATCATTGTGGAGCGCCAAAGCGGGGACTATGTGCTGGGCCGCATCCGCGCCGGTATCTTGGAGCAAGTCACGATCGACTTGCTGCACGAAGCCGGGGTGGGGGCACAGGTCGACCAAGCGGGAACCCCGCACCATGCCATTGAACTGGTGTTTCAAAACCAGCGCCACTCGATTGACATCACCAACCTGACCGGGGGCAAATCGGTCACCGCTTATGGGCAAACCGAAGTGACCCGCGACCTGATGCAGGCCCGTGCCGAGACTGGCTTGACCACCTGGTACAGCGCAGAGGATGTCAGTGCCAATGGCTTTGAAGGTGCCCACCCCTATGTGTTGTGCCAGCACGAAGGCCAAGCCAAGCGCATTGATGCCGACTTCATTGCCGGTTGCGACGGGTTTCACGGCGTGTGCCGCGCCAGTGTGCCAGCGGGCAGTTTGCATGAATTTGAACGGGTTTACCCCTTTGGATGGCTGGGCATATTGGCCGATGTGCCGCCTGTTTCGCCGCACGCCATTGTGTATGCCAACAGCCCAGAGGGATTTGCTTTGTGCAGCATGCGCAGCATGACTCGAAGCCGTTACTACGTGCAATGCCCCCTGACCGACCAAGTGGGCGACTGGAGCGACGATCGGTTTTGGACCGCCTTGCGCCGCCGCCTGGACCCAGCCCTGGCCGAGCAAGTCATCACCGGAGCTTCGATTGAAAAAAGCATTGCCCCCTTGCGCAGTTACGTGGCCGAGCCCATGCGCTTTGGCCGCATGTTTCTGGCCGGGGACGCATCGCACATCGTGCCACCCACGGGGGCCAAGGGCTTGAACTTGGCGGCATCTGACGTCAAATACCTCAGCCAAGCATTGATAGAGCACTACGCCGACCGCAGCCAAGCAGGCATCAACGCCTACTCTGATCGGTGCTTGGCCCGCATTTGGCGAGCCGAGCGCTTCTCTTGGTGGCTCACCAACCTGATGCACCAGTTTCCAGACAACGGTGCGTTTGGCCAAAAGATGCAAGACGCCGAACTCAATTATTTGGTCCACAGCCACGCAGCATCTACCGCACTGGCTGAGAATTATGTGGGCTTGCCTTTGGACTTTGCTGCCCACTGAAACATGGTCAGCCCTGCCCACAAAGCCACGACCGGTTTATCACCCAGCCCACGCGCGCAACAGGTTCTGCGCGGCGTGCGCGTGCTCAGCCTGGCCTTGAACCTGCCAGGGCCGGCTGCCATGATGCGCTTGCATGACATGGGCGCACATTGCACCAAACTAGAACCGCCCGCCCCTGCGGGGGGGAAAGACAAAGCATCGGGCGACCCCATGGCCCAATACCGCCCACTGGCCTATCAAACCATGCACCAAGGCGTGCGGGTGGTTCAAGCCGATCTCAAATCCAGCCAAGGACAAGCTGTTTTGCAGCGCTTGCTGTTGAACACCGATGTCCTTCTCACCTCGTTCAGGCCTTCCGCTTTGAACAAGTTGGGACTGGGGTGGAAGGCCTTGCAGCGCCAATATCCGCAACTCAGTTGTGTGGCCATCGTGGGGGCGACCGGCGTGCGCGCTGAAGAGCCCGGCCATGACCTGACCTATGTGGCCGAGCAAGGTCTGGTTGATGGCTTGCAATTGCCCGCCAGTTTGTTTGCCGACATGGGGGGGTCACTGATGACCACCGAGGCCGTGCTGCAAGCATTGTTGTTGCGCGCGCAACCTGGACGAAATCACGGCAAAGGGGTGCTGTTGGAAGTGGCCTTGAGCAATGCCGCGGCTTACCTGGCCTTGCCTCGCCAATGGGGGCTGACCACGCCCAAGGGGGCGGTGGGCGGCGCACACGCTGGCTATCAAATTTATCCCTGCCGCGATGGCCGCGTGGCGGTGGCCGCCTTGGAACCTCATTTTGCCCAGCGCTTGTTGTTGGCTGCTGGTTTAACAGACATTGCCCCGCAAACCCCTTTGACGCCAGCGGCCTACGAAGCCGTGGCGCGTTTCATGGCAAACCAAACGCGGCGACAACTCGATCGCTTGGCCGTGGCCAAAGACATCCCACTGCACACCCTGCCGCGCTGACGGCACTGCTAGCGATCAGCGCAAACCGCGCAAAGGGTGCGCGTGATCCGGCCATGGGGGCTCGAAAAATGCCTCAACTTCTGCCGCGCTGACATCTGCAACCCGCGATGGCTTCCAGCGTGGTTGCTTGTCTTTATCGACCGCCAATGCACGAATGCCCTCCACAGTTTCGCTCTCGCCAATCGGGCGCAGGTGAAAACAGTGCCTGACCATATTTCGCTCCATGCGCAAATCATCGGCCAAGTCCATGACTCGGGCGCGGCGAATTTGCTGCAGCACCACACACAGCATCAAGGCAGAGCGGTGTCCCAACACATCGATGGTGGTTTGAGCCCAAGCCGCATGGGCACCAGATCCCTGCGCCAAGTCACTCAGCGCATCCATCATCTGTGACACCGTTGGCAGGGCAAACACCCGGTGCATGTCCTGGTGCAACCAAGCCGGTGAACTGGGCACTTGTGCGTCGACCTGAGAGCGCAACCAGTTCAGCACGGCCGCACCGTTGGGCCAAGATGGATGGGTCAATCCATCCCACAATGTCTGCAATTGATCGCTGGCAACTTGGCCATCGGCCAGCCCAACGGCCACGGCTTGTGCCCCCGTGAGCGCCTGCCCTGTCAGGCCCAGGTATTCTCCGCATGAACCATTGAGTCGGCTGAGGAAATAACCGCCACCCACATCAGGAAACAATCCAATGTGCGTCTCGGGCATGGCCATTTGGGTGCGCTCGGTCACCAAGCGAAAGGCAGCCCCTTGGGACAAACCCATGCCGCCACCCATGACGATGCCATCCATGAAAGCGATATAAGGTTTGGGATAGGTGTGGATCAAATGATTGAGGGTGTATTCCTCGGTGAAAAAGTCCTCTAAGGCCGGGTTGCCTGCCAAGGCCGCTTGGTGAAAAAACCGAATGTCTCCACCCGCACAAAAATGACCAAAAACACCTTCCTTGTGGCTGCCACGGATGGCCACGGCCAACACCTCTGGGTTGTCACGCCAAGCCAGTAGACAAGCCGTGAGGTCTCTCACCATGGACAAGGACAAGGCATTCAACGCTTTGGGTCGGTTCAGGGTGATGAGGCCGATTTTTGAAACGACTTCACATAAAACATCAGACATGTGCTTTTCCTTTCATGGCACCCCGATCGCGCGGTTGCGGTCTCGCCAAGCCATGCCTTGGTGCGCAGACAAAGCCAACAAAACCAGCATGCCGCCCAACATCACCGAACTGGAAGGGGCTTCGCCGGCACCGATCCAAGCCAAAAAAATCCCAAACACCACTTCCAACAAGGCCAGCAAAGACACCTCGGGCGCTTGCAACACCTTGGCACAGGCCACCGATAGCAAACAAGGTATGGCCAATTGGACCAAGCCGAGCAAAGCCAACCAGGCCACATCACTGGCCTGCGCTTGCAATGGGAAAGACATGGGAAGGGTCACCAAACTGGACAACACCGCACCGATCAACACACCGGGTGCCAAATCCACCGACAGCCCACGCACTTGTGCGCGTTGAACCACAGTCCAATTGATGGCTGCGGCCATGGGCACACACAATGCAACGACGAAGCCCAGCCACCCCTGTGTGGCCACCTCAGCGCCAAACATCCAAGCAATGCCCAATGCGGCCAGCGCGATGGCCCAGGCGGTGCGCGCATCAATGCGATGACCCAACACCACACGCGCGACCATGGCGGTGAAAAATGGCCCCAAGGCCATGGTGATCAAGACATTGGCCACCGTGGTCATCGTCAAGGCCAGCATGAAGGCGGTGAACATCACCGCCCAGCAGGCCCCTGACAACCACAATGAAGCGCCACCTAGGCGCATGTCTTTGAAGACCTGCCGCCCTTGCGCCATGGGCAATAAAACCAGCAGGGACAAAACCGTAAAGACGCTGCGCCAAAAGGTGATCTCAAAGCTTTGTGCACTGTGCAATTGCCTGGTGACCACCCCAGCGATGGACCACATGGCGGCATTGCCCACCATCAACCAAACGGCTTGCCCATGGCTGAGCTTGCCCAACATGCTCAGGCCCCGGTGCGGCTGGCGCGCTTGCGGTCATGCTCCTTGAGGTGGCGCTTGCGCAGGCGAATGCTCTTGGGGGTAATTTCGACCAGCTCGTCGTCTTCAATGAACTCGACCGCATATTCCAAGGTCAGCTCAATGGGTGGGGTGATCTTGATCGCGTCTTCTTTGCCCGAAACCCGAAAGTTGGTCAACTGCTTTTGACGCACCGCATTGACAATCA
>CANJUS010000148.1:0-5015 GCA_947477505.1 Comamonadaceae bacterium
GGTTACCGGTGAACACGGTCACCACATCGCTGAAGTTGTCTTGCAAAGCAGCCTCGATCTTGGTGGCGTCAAGCGACATGACGCCTTTTTCATCGAACTTGAACCCCATTTGCCACATGGCACTGATGTTGGTACCCGGCGTAGAGGAGTTGCCCTGAAAGATGCTGCGCATTTGTTGTCGCACCAGGCGCACTGTGGTGTCTCCCACCAAAGTGGCGCCATAAGTGTCAACGGTGGACTTGGGGTCTGTGACCACACCAAACATGGAGGTGGCGTCGTTGTAAGCCGTGACAAGGGCATCAAATTTGGCTTTGATTGCGGTCGTGTCGCGGGTTGCATTGACTTGTGCCACCGATGACGTGGTGGTTTTGAGGTCAAAAGTCAGGCCGTCAACCACATCGCTGATGCTGTTGGTGCTGCGAGTGACAGAAATCCCATCGACCTTCAGCACGGCATCTGAGGCACTTTGTTTAGAGAGGTCGGCCTCGTTAAACACCACGCCAGCCACGCCATTGCCAATGTCCACCCCCAGGCTGAATGCGCCCGTCGAGCCCGTGGGCCCTGTCAAAACCATTTTGTATGGATTGGCTGATCCGTTGCCGGTATTGATCAACTGGGCCTTGATACCTGTGTTGGCCGAGTTGATTGCATTGACCAAGTTTTGTGGCGTGTCTTTGCCAGCCGCAAGGGTGATGGGGGTCTTGACAACACCGCCCACAGTCAGGTTCAAGGTGAGCGCGCGACCACTGTTGAGGGACGCGGTAGGGGAGGCATACCCAAAGCTGACCATCCGTTGAGGCTTGGCAAGCTGCAAAACCTCTACCTCGTGTGCACCCGTGGCTGCAGTGGCACCAGCGCTGACCGAGAACGCACTGGGGTTGCTGCTGACAGCAGTGACCGAGCTGAAACTGGTTTGGTCTTTTAATGCCGTCAATGCTGTTTGCACTTCATTGACCACAAAACTGACCGCAGAATAGCCCGATATGCGAGAGTCGTTCTTTGCAATCTTGGCATTGATCGCAGTGGCCTTGGGCATCTTCTCGGCATCAACCAGGTTTTGCGCCAATGAGGTCACATCAACCCCTGAGCCTGCGCCCAACTTGGTCATGATTTGCTGCGCATTGGCCTTGTTAGCGGCAGCCACTTGCGCGGTGGTGCTCATCGCAGCGGTGCTGGTGGTGCTGACAGATGTGGTGGCCATGGGGTTTTAATGAAGGTGTGGATATGGGTTCGACACAAGAACCCAAAACTTGAATGATCAGTTGATGTAATTGAACAGTGTTAGTTTGGCGATCTTGGCAAAGCTGCTTTGTGCGGCTTCCAAGGCGAGTTGGTCTTTGTTCATGCGGGTGATGGCCTCGGTGTAATCCAGGTCCTGCACATCCGACAGCGTTGATTTCAAGCGTAAGTTGGTCTCATCGAGCACACCGTTTTGCATGTCCACCACCGCCATGTCCGATCCAATTTGGGCTGTGGCGTCACTGATGCCTTGTTGCAAAACATCGATCTCACCCAAACCCCTTTGCATGTCATGGGGTAGCCCATTGGAGATGGCGTCTGACAGATCCTTCAAAGCTTGGAAAAAATTCACCCCCACTTGCCCGCCTTTGCCATCGTCGCGCACCACCCGCAAAAACACATCTGAGCCAGGCGTATTGGCGTTCATGCGGCGGTTGTCACCCACGGGCACTTTCATGCGGCTTTGATCGCCTTGGTATGTGATGTGGCCTTGTGCATCCAAGGCATAGGGTGCTTGTGTGCTGCGGCTGCCGGCAAATAAATAATTGCCGTTGGTGTCTTGCGCGTTGGCTTGGCTGAGCAATTGGTCGCGCAAACCAATGATTTCGACCCCGATGGCCCTGCGGTCTGGCGCGCTGATGGTGTCGTTGGCCGCTTGCACGGTCAGCTCTTTGATGCGGATGAGCACGTCGCTCACGTTGCGCAAAGAGGTTTCCTGGCTGGTGAGTCGGGTTTGCACCGTGGTCAGGGTTTCTTGATAGCTTTTTTGGCGTGCCATTTCAGACTCCAAGCGCGTCACCGTCGAAGCCTTGTCGGGCTCGTCGCTGGGTTTGGTGATTTGCTTGCCCGTGGACAACTGCTCTTGGGTCTTGGCCAAGCTGCCTTGCACATTGCCCAACTGGGTGGTGGCACGTTCAAAAAAGAGGCTGGTAGAAACTTTCATGGCTTATCTCTGAAGGTCAGCGCACTTGCAAAATCGCATCAAACAACTGGCTAGATACCTGCAAGGCCTTGGCTGAGGCTTGATAGGCTTGCTGAAAACGGATCAACTCAGCGGCCTCGTCATCGAGGTTGACGCCAGAGATCATGTCGCGTGACTGCACGGCTTGGTCTTTCACCACCGTCAAGGCCTGCTGGGTGATCTTGGCCTGCTGGGCCAAGTTGCCCACATCATTGACCTGGTCAATGTAATTGTTGGCCAATGTTTTGCCGCCGGCGATCTTTTTCTTTGACAGATCGGACATGGCAATCATGTTTTGGTTGTTGCCCACGCCGTCTTTGTTGCCATCAATCGTGAAACTGTCGCCCACATTGGGGGCAAACGTGAAGTGCACATCAATGCCTTGGTAATTGACCACAGGCTCAAGCACACTGATGTCGTAGCTTCGGTTGGCCAACTCAGTGCCTGTGTCTTTGTCGATCACCACATAACGGTCGAGCGCGGTAAATTTAAGCTCTAAGTTTTGCTTGCGCAACTCAACTTGTGGGTCTGAGGGCGCTGATTGGGGGTCCCAGCTGGCCGACACCGTTGAGCTGCTGCCGGTGCCCGTGACAAACACCAGCAGGTCATCGGGTACTTTGCCTTCGATGTAAGCGCCGGTGCGCAAACCGAGGCTGGCCAGGTTAGAGGGTTTGCCATTGGTGCCAAAGGTGATGCGGATGTCAGACTCACGGGCTTGTTTGAGGACCGCATCGCTCAATCGAATTGGCTTACCAGCGTCGTCCACAGGTTGGTCTGGCAAAGCGCGGGTCAAGCGAACTTTGCCGGCAAATTCGCCCGCCTCTATGCCCAAAATATTGGGAATTTTGTCGGCCGCAGGTGGGCCAATGGTGATGGGTTGCCCAGGGTAGGGGTTGTCGATCATTTGCGCTGGAGGCCCCGCATCCAAGACCTTGGCCACATTGCTCAATACCAATTGACCACGGTCATCGATGTCTGCGGTGACGCCTGTTTCGTCAGAATGGTCACGGATGCCTTGGATCAGGCCATCAATGGTCTTGGTGAATGTGATGGCAACGCCATTGATTTCCAGTTCTTTATCAAAATAATTTTTGCCAACAGAGTATTGGTACTCGATGGTCTTGGGGTTGATTTCGATGGTGTTGTAGGCCTGGGCAGTGACATGGGTGAGTTTGGATTGGGCGTTGACCCAAGCAGCAATTTCGCTGGCCGGATCAAAAACTTTGCCATCACTGGTGATATCACTTCCAGCATCGACGGACACCGCTACGTTGTCCACGTTTTCGTCGATGCTGGTTGAAGTCAGGGTCAACTTATCGTCCACCGCCATACCACTGACATAGCCTGTGAAATCGTCACGTTCTGCAAATGACGCAGCCACATCAATGGCCGACATATTTACGGGGGCTGTCAAAGTCAATCCCGCCACCGTGACCGATTGGCCGGCCTTCAAAGCCTTGAAGGTGATGGTGGATGTTTCTTCAAATCCGTTGCCGCCGTCTTTGGTTTCAACCGATGGGGTGATGTAGGGGAACACCAATTCAGGCATGTCCACGCCATTGATGCGCACCCCATTTTTGGGCACGATGTTGCCAGGCAGGTTTTGCCCCACACGCCCGCCCTCCAAGATGGCCGGATAAAACAAGTCGGTGATCTTGGCTTCTTTGGGAATGATGGTGGTGGCGTTTCCCTTGTCGTCAAACAGTTGCTTGGTCAACACATCTGACTTGGCCCCATAAAGCACATTCATGCCCCGGTAGCCCAATGCGTCAGACTGGTTCAAATAGGCGTCGCTGTAAGAACTGTTGAGTTCAAAGCCATTGACCGGTTGAACCACCTGATACTTTTCGTTTTCAGGCTCGGTGGGTGGCCGGGTCATGGTGGCCCCCATGATGTGGCGTCCATCACGGGTGAGTATTTGCAGTTGTTGATCGCCGGTGGCGTTGTCCAGGTAAAAGGTAGCGTTGTTCATGCCCGCTGCGACCGATGTCACGGGGCTGAACACGTTGAAGCCTTGCACCACAATCGGCACACCGGTGGTGGGGCTGGCATTGTTGGTGATGGCAGGGTTGCCCAACAAGGGCGGTGCCTCGGCAGGGGTAAATGTCAAACTGGCTTTGACGGTGCTGGTGTTGGTTCCGCTTTCTGAAACCCGAAATTGTGAGGCCGTGGCAATGCGCATCGCATCATTGAGCGACACTCTGACACCAGCTGCCTCGTTTGTTACCGCTGGGTCAATGGCAAACAGGTTGTGACCCACTTCACCGTATCCGTCGATGCCAGTGGTTTGTACTTTGTTGACCTCATTGACCAATGTCGTGGCCAAGAAATTCAAACTCTTGTGGGCAGGCTCCAACACGTTGGTGATGAAGTTGGTCAAACCACCAATGGTTCCGCTGGCGATACTCGCCAATGACTCGGTGGTGCCATAAGGGTCGATGACGAAGTCAATTTTCCCGTGGGTGGTGTCGACGCCGATTGGGCGCGATTTGTCGCCATTGACCACCACACTTTGGTTGGCCGTGGCACCCAAGCTGACGCTGACCACGCCGTTGGTTTCAAATGTGGTCTTCAGGCCTGCAAACTCAGACATTTGGCGCAGCAACAGATCGCGCCGGTCCAGCAGTTCTGAGGGCTGGTTTTGCAACTTGGCGGCTTTGCTCAGGTTGGCATTGACCAAGGCCAGTTGCTCGGTCAAGGTGTTGAACTGACCGGCCGCACTGCCCAAGGCTTGGTTGGTTTCTTCGCCGATCAAGTCAAGTTGGCCCGATAGCTCGGCAAAGCGCGAGGCCAGGCCGTCGGCACTGCGCAAAAA
>CANJUS010000149.1:0-5014 GCA_947477505.1 Comamonadaceae bacterium
GGGACTTGGGTGGTGGTGTCTGCTGGCCAGCGCAGGGGCTGCGCACCCCACTCACCCTGCGCGTTGCGTTGCACCTGGCGCAAGATCAGATGGTCTTCGCCAATGTGCTGCACACGCCCATGCTGGCGCCCCATGTGTGCGCCTACACCCACCCGGTGGAATGTGTGGCCAGCCTGGACCACGGCCACCCGATGCTCGCCTTGTTGCAACCAACCCACCCACACCATCTGGCTCAGCTCAAAGGCTTCCAAGGCTTCCTGGGGTCGGCGCAATTCAGGGGCCAGCCATTGCAAGCGCCCAGGTTGCTTGAGCAACTGTTCACGCCAATGCGCCAGCATGGCTTGTTCTTCCAACAAATTCCCCCAATCGGCAGCTTGGCGATTCCCGGTGCTGGGGCCCCCTGGGGGTGACACCCCAGGCACCTCCCAACTCAAGCGCCAATGACCGGTCGGGTCGATGCGCACCAATTCCACTTGGAGCGGGGGCGTCCCCAGCGCGAGCTGCGACAGCACAGCGGCCAGCGCGCTGGCTGGACCTTGTGTGACGCCACGCCAACGCCCCACCACCCCTGGCGTGGCCACCCCCAGCACGGGCGACCACGCGACCGGCAGCCGCCATGCGGTGGGCCCTGGCACGGCAGGGGGACTGCGCTTTGCATGCGCTTCGCGCAGGGCTTGAACCTGGCGTTCCAACTCTGGCAACTCTTTTACCAGTTGCTCGCTGGTTTGCCGTTGCGCCAGCAACACCTGGTGCGTTTGCTGCAATTCAAGCAACTGCTCCCACTCTGGCCACAAGGATGAGATGCAAGCGGCCAACGCCACCCCAACCCCGGCGGCGAGCACGCCCACTTGCTGGCCCAAAGACCAGACCCACGGGGTGTCCCAGCGCCAAGCCATGGAGCGGTATGGCTGCCCTGCCGCTGTCGTTGGGTCCCGCGTGCTCATGGGTGCGCTCGCGGGGCGTTGGCCGGGTTGGCCGCCATGGGGACTTGACTGGGGCCGGGCGCAGGTGTGGCGCCGGCCACGCCTGGCACTGCGGTCGCAGGCACCCAACGCCATTCAAATGCCCACCAGTGGTCGGGCATGCCCTGCGGATCTTGGACGGGCAAGGTTTGCATTGACACCACTTGCACCCCTGTGCTGCCCATGCGAAGCTGCCAATCGCTCAGCACTTGGGCCGCGTCAGCGGCTTGCAATGCGTGGCCAGCCACCACCACACCCTGCGCGTTCCAAACCAAACGCTCCAAGCGAAGTGGGGGTGTGATCGCCTGGGCCAAAGCTTGCCAACTGTGCCAAGGCTGGCCTTGGGCCAAGGTGGCCTGGTGTTTGCCTTGCAGCGCGTCTTGCCATTGGCGATGCTCTTGGGTCCAACGCTGGTGGGCCTGGCGTTGGGGGGCTTGTGCGTCCATGTCGGCTTGCACCTGCGCGTTCAGGTTTTTCCACTGATGCTGTTGCCAGGCCAATGCCCCGGCCGCTGCGGCCCACACGGCCAGCGACACCCCCAAGGTCCAAGCCCAACGCTGGTGCCACCAGCGGCGTTGTCGCTGCCACAGGCGCTCACGCTGGGGCAACAAGTTGATGGGCATCATGCGACAAACCGGCGCAAGGCCAGCCCCATGGCCAAGGGACTGGCCTGCGCGTTGCTGCGCCCAGGCACCAAGCGCTGGGCATGTGCACCCCAACGCTGCATCGCGTGCGAGGTGATGTCCACCACCCAGGGCATGAGGTCAGCTGAGCGCACCCAATCGAGCATGGGCTGCAACTCGTGCAAGGCCACCGCGCACACCCCATACGCAGCCCCTTTCGGGCTGCCCCCCTCTTGCAAGGCGTAGTCCCAGCTCACCTGCGAGACGTCCCATGGCAGTTCATCTCGCAAGCGCAGGCCAATTTGAAAGTGCAAGTCCTCGCCTTGCAATCGGGGGTCAAACTCCATCACCTGTTGCCATACGCGCTCATCGGGCACGGCCAGCGCCACACGGCGCACCCGACTGGCACTGCGCCGCCAAGCGCGCGCCAAGGCGGGCCCGGGACTGTCTTCACCCAGCCAACTTTCTTGCTCGCACAGGCTCAGCCGCCAACCCTGCGCCGGATGACCGTCCACGGCCACCAAGCTCAAAGCACCCTCGCCCCAATCCACCCCGAGCAAGGCTTGGCGTCCTGAACGTGAGATGGTTTTGACCCACGACATGTGCACCCCCTGATGTGAGCAGACATCCTAACGATGAATGCTTTTGGTTTCAATACCGCCAACCCCATTCACGCCCGTGTTGTATTTTTTATAATCGGCGTTTTGTTTCACCGCGGCGGCCGCACCGGCGCGGTTGCCCATGAACCGCAAGTCCACCCCCGACACGCCACCCAGCGACAGCAGCCCGTCCCAATTGGGGGCCTTGGTATGGGGCTTTTTCAAGTGGTCCATTGGCTTGAGCGTGGCCGGTTCGTTGTCGCTGGCCTTGCTGGTGGCGCTGGCCTTGGCCATGGCTTACCCGCAACTGCCCGACATCTCTGACCTGGCCGATTACCGCCCCAAACTGTCGATGCGGGTTTTTTCCGCTGAGGGCACTTTGATTGGTGAATTTGGTGAAGAGCGGCGCAATTACACCGAATTCAAAGAAATTCCCCAGGTGATGAAAGACGCTGTGTTGGCCATTGAGGACGCGCGTTTTTATCAGCACGGCGGGGTCGATTACATCGGCTTGGCACGGGCGAGTTTGGCCAACCTGGGGCGGGCCAAAAGCCAGGGAGCGTCGACCATCACCATGCAGGTGGCGCGCAATGTGTACCTGAGCACCGAGAAAACCTTTACCCGCAAAATTTACGAGGTGCTGCTGACCTTCAAGCTCGAACACTTGCTGAGCAAAGACCAAATTTTTGAGATCTACCTGAACCAGATTTTCTTAGGCAACCGCGCCTACGGATTTGCCGCCGCCTGCGAGGCCTATTTCGGCAAGCCCTTGAAGGCCATCACTGTGGCCGAAGCGGCCATGCTCGCGGGGTTGCCCAAAGCGCCCTCGGCTTACAACCCCATCAGCAACCCCAAGCGGGCCCGCTCGCGCCAGCTCTACATCATCGAGCGCATGCTCGACAACGGCTTCATCACCCAGGCCCAAGCCGATCAGGCCAAGGGCGAAGAGCTCAAGGTGCGCAATGCCAACCAAGGCTTTCGCAACCATGCCGACTATGTGGCCGAGATGGCGCGCTCATTGATGTTTGCCCAGTACGGTGCCGACGCCTATACCCGGGGCTTGAAGGTCTACACCACGGTGCGCGCCGCCGACCAAGAGGTGGCCTACCAGTCGCTGCGCCGGGGCATCATGGACTATGAAAAACGCCAACACTACCGTGGCCCGGAAAAATTCATCGACCTGCCCAGCAACGCCCGTGAGCGCGAAGAGCTGATCGACGACACCTTGATCGAACAAGGCGACAAGGGCGACTTGCTTGCGGCGGTGGTGCTGGAGGCCACACCCAAACTGGTGCGCGCGGTGCGGCAAAACGGCGAGGTGATCGAGGTCACCGGCGAAGGCCTCAAACCCGTTCAATCGGGCTTGACCGATAAGTCGCCCCCCAACATCAAGCTGCGGCCCGGGGCGGTGATTCGCATCGTCAAGGGCACCACCAACTGGGAAATCACCCAGCTGCCCGAGGTGGAAGGGGCCTTCGTTGCCCTGGACCCGCGCGACGGCGCCATCCGCGCCCTGGTCGGTGGCTTTGACTTTGATAAAAACAAATTCAACCATGTGACCCAGGCGTGGCGTCAGCCGGGGTCTAGTTTCAAGCCCTTTATTTATTCGGCCGCCCTGGAAAAAGGCTTCACCCCGGCCACCGTGGTCAACGATTCACCGCTGTTTTACGACGCCAGCGTGACGGGCAGCCAAGCCTGGGAACCGAAAAATTACGACGGCACCTTTGAAGGGCCCATGACGCTGCGCAAGGGTTTGGCGAAATCCAAAAACATGATCTCGATTCGCGTGCTCGAGGCCGTGGGGCCGCAAAATGCGCAAAACTGGATCGCCCAATTTGGTTTTGATGCCCAACGCCACCCGGCCTACCTGACCATGGCGCTGGGGGCCGGTTCGGTCACGCCGCTGCAAATGGCCACTGGCTATTCGGTGTTTGCCAATGGCGGCTTTCGCATCAACCCGTATCTGATCAGCAAGGTGACCGATGCCATGGGCAAGGTGCTGTCAGACTACACCCCGATTGAACAAGAAGAGTCGGTGCGCGCCATCAGTGCGCGCAATGCCTTTGTGATGAGCAGCCTGCTGCAAGAGGTGACCCGCTCGGGCACAGCGTCCAAAGCGCAGTCGACCCTCAAGCGCAATGACATCTATGGCAAAACTGGCACCACCAACGATTCGATGGATGCGTGGTTTGCCGGTTACCACCCCACCTTGACTGCCGTGACCTGGATTGGCTATGACACACCGCGCAAGCTCGGTGACCGCGAAACCGGTGGCGGTCTGAGCCTGCCGGTGTGGATCCAATACATGCAAACCGCTCTCAAGAATACGCCCATCACCGAGTTGAGCGCCCCCCCAGGGGTGGTCTATGACGCGGGCGACTGGTTTTTCGCCGAGTTTGCGCGGGGCGCGGGCATCAGCAGTTTGGGCGTGGAGGGCAAGTCGGGCAACAGCGAATTGCCCGCGGCCGACGAGAAAAAGAAAATCCTCGATCTGTTCAAGAACTAAAAGTCAGCGGCAAACCCGCCTGGGCGCTGGCATCGGTGCTCAGCTGCACCCAAAAATCGCCCTGCCCTTTGGTGTCCATCCACGCAGTGCCATCGTGCCGATAGTGGTAGCCCCCGCTGCGGGTGGCCAGCCACACCTCGTGCAAGGGCTTTTGCAGGTTGATCACCACCTGACTGCGGTTGGCAAAGACCAAGGTGACCATGCCGCCCACCCGCTGGTTATCAATGTCTGCATCGGTGTTTTCGTTGATGCGGTCGCAATGCTGCTCGACCGACAGCAGCAACGCCTCGGCCAGGTTCATGAATTCGGTATCGGTCATACAAA
>CANJUS010000150.1:0-5014 GCA_947477505.1 Comamonadaceae bacterium
GCAGCAGCACTTTGACGTCACCGACAACCAAGCCGATGTGGCCTGGAGCAAGGCCGAGTGGACCGAGCGCTTGAGCCAACACGCCGGTGCCTTCAGCATGGGCATTGACCCGGTGGACGAGTCGGTGCTGCAAGCCTGCCCGCAACTGAAGATTTGCGCCAACATGTCGGTGGGCTATAACAATTTGGATGTGCCCGCCATGACCCGGCACGGCGTGCTGGCCACCAACGCACCCGATGTGCTGACCGAGACCACCGCCGACTTTGGCTTTGCCCTGATGATGGCCGCCGCAAGGCGAGTGACCGAGAGCGAGCACTTTTTGCGTGGCGGTCAGTGGAAGCAATGGCGCTACGACTTGTTTGCGGGTGCCGAGGTGCACGGCAGCACCTTGGGCATCATGGGCATGGGGCGCATTGGCCAGGCCATCGCCCGCCGTGGCGCACATGGCTTTGGCATGCAGGTGATTTATCACAACCGCAGCCGTTTGAGTCCCGAGGTGGAAGCCGCTTGTGGGGCCCGCTATGTGGGCAAAGACGAGTTGCTGCAAAACGCCGATCACCTGGTGTTGGTGGTGCCCTATTCCAAAGAGGCCCACCACACCATCGGCGCGGCAGAGATTGCGCGCATGAAGCCCACCGCCACCTTGACCAACATCGCGCGCGGCGGCATCGTTGACGATGCCGCTTTGATCGTCGCTTTGCGAGAGGGTCGCATTGCAGCGGCTGGGCTGGATGTGTTTGAAGGCGAGCCCGCCCTCAACCCCGGGTTTTTGGATTTGCAAAATGTGGTGCTCACACCGCACATTGCCAGCTCCACTGTGGCCACCCGTTTGGCGATGGCACATTTGGCAGCCGACAACCTGATTGATTACCTCACCAAAGGCACAGCGCGCACCCCTCTCAACCCCGAGGTGATCGGGGCCGTGCGGTGACAGACCCCAGCCATTGGGTCGCGCTGGCGGCGCTGGCCGTGTGTGCGTTGCTTGCGGTGTTGCTGTGGCGGCGCAACCCCTCAGAAGAAGCGGCGCACAGCACCGAAGCCTGGGCACAACTGCACGAGCGCATCAACCGCTTGGAGCGCGATATGCGCCTGGAAGTGGGTGAGTCCGCGCGCGGTGCACGCCAAGAGCTGTCGCTGAACTTGACGCAGTTTCAGCAAGCACAAACCGAGCTACTGGGCTCTTTGCAAAAAAACCTGAGCGACACCTTGAGCACCCAGTTGCTTGCACTCAGCGAAGGCAATGCCCGGCGCATGGCCGAGGTGCGCGATACCCTGGACCAGCAACTTCAACAATTGCAAAAAACCAATGCCGCCAAGCTCGACGAAATGCGCCAAACGGTGGATGAAAAATTGCAAACCACGTTGGAGGCGCGCTTGAGTGAGAGTTTCAAGCAAGTGGCCGAGCGCTTGGAGCAAGTGCACCAGGGCTTGGGGCACATGAAAACCCTGGCGCAAGGGGTGGGCGACTTGCAGCGCGTGCTCTCCAATGTCAAAACCCGTGGCATTTTTGGTGAGGTCCAATTGCAGGCCTTGCTCGATCAAGTGCTCACGACCGATCAATACGGCAAACAAGTCGAGACCAAGCCGCGCAGCAACCAGCGGGTGGACTTTGCCATCAAGCTGCCCGGGCGCAGCGACGACGGCGCCGCCGTGTGGCTGCCCATCGACGCGAAATTTCCACGCGAAGATTACGAGCGACTGCTTGACGCGCAAGACCGCGCCGACCCCGTGGGCGCCGAATCCTGGGGCAAGGCCATGGAGACACGCATTCGCCAAGAGGCCAAGAGCATTGCCGAGAGTTACCTGGCGCCACCGCACACCACCGACTTTGCGATTTTGTTTTTGCCGGTCGAGGGTTTGTATGCCGAAGTGCTGCGCCGACCTGGCCTGATGGACAGCTTGCAGCGTGATTACCGCGTGACCTTGGCCGGCCCCACCACCTTGCTGGCGATTTTGAACAGCTTGCACATGGGCTTTCGCACCCTGGCTTTGGAGAAGCAAGCGTCTGAGGTGTGGAAGGTGTTGGGTGCGGTCAAAACCGAATTCGACCGCTATGGCGAATGGGTGGCCAAGGTGCGAGAACAGGTGCAAAAGGCCGCCGACACCTTGGACCGCGCCGACACCCGCAGCAAGCAAATGCGCCGTGTTTTAAAGGGCGTGGAGGCTTTGCCCGAGGCCGAAGCATTGCAGCGTTTGCCCTTGAACCTGGACCCCGAAGAAGGTGTAGACAACGATGCGGGTTGAGCCATGAACCCCGAACTGGCGCGCCTGATCGCGGGTCAAATTTGTTTGCACGCTTGCATGACAGGCATGCGCATGGCCGGCCCCTTGCTGGCGCTGCGCGAGGGCCACACCGAGTTGGCGGTGGGCATGTTGCTCGCCATGTTTGCGCTGACCCAGGTCTTTTTGGCTTTGCCTGCGGGCCGTTATGCCGACCGCCACGGCCTCAAGCGACCGGTGGGTTGGAGTGTATTGGTGGGCAGCTTGGGCACGGGCTTGGCCGTGTTGTGGCCCACCTTCCCCATGTTGTGCATCAGCGCTTTGCTCACGGGCGGGGCCTCAGGGGCTGCGGTGATTGCTTTGCAGCGCCATGTCGGACGCCGCGCCAGTGGCATGACCGAGCTCAAGCAAGCCTTCAGTTGGCTGGCCATTGGGCCGGCCATCTCTAACTTCATCGGGCCATTTTTCGCTGGCTTGTTGATTGACCATGCGGGGTTCAGATCGGCTTTTTTCATGCTCGCCATGTTGCCCTTGTTGGCCTGGTGGTGGGTGCGGCAAGTGCATGAATTGCCGGCCTTGGTCGTCGACCCCGAACAACCCCGCCGAAGTGCCTGGGACTTGCTCAAACTGCCCATGTTCAGGCGCATGTTGTGGATCAATTGGGTGATGGCATCGTGCTGGGATGTGCATACCTTTGTGGTGCCCCTCATGGGCCACGAGCAAAACCTCAGCGCCTCGGCCATCGGCAGTATTTTGGGTGGTTTTGCCATTGCCGCTGCGCTCATTCGCGTGGCATTGCCGGGCTTGGTGCACCGGGTGCATGAGTGGCAGGTGATTTCGGGCTCCATGGTCATCACCGGCATTTTGTTGGTGGCTTACCCCTTTGGCAAAGGTGCTTGGGCGATGGGTGCCTGTTCGGTTTTGCTGGGCTTTTCGCTGGGGGTCATACAGCCCATGCTGATGAGCATGTTGCACCAGATCACACCCCATGAACGGCACGGCGAGGCGATTGGCCTGCGCTTGATGGCCATCAACGCATCCAGTGTGGCCATGCCCATGCTGTTTGGTGTGGCCGGGGCGTTCTTGGGCAGCGCGGGTGTGTTTTGGTCGGTCGCTGCCTGGGTTGTGGTGAGCACCCGCACAGCACTGCGCCTAAAGATAGGTGGCGCAGATTAAAAATGTGCCTTCCGGTTCACAAGCCCACACCAGTCAGATCAGGGTGGCGCAGGTGAAACGCCGTGCACGCCTGAAATGCTTGCCCCAAAGACAGCACCGTGCGTTCATCAAAAGATTTGCCCACAATTTGCAAGCCCAAAGGCAAACCACCTTCAAAGCCTGCGGGCAAGGACAGGGCGCATAAACCCAGGTAGTTGATGGGCCGGGTCAGGTAGCCCGGCAGCGGAGACGCTTCATCCACCTCTGCCAGTGCCAAGGCCGGTATGGCCACGGTCGGCAGCAGCAAAGCGTCATAGGCTTCAAACCATTGCGCAAAAGCCCGCCTTTGTTCGTGCATGGTCCTGAGCACCTGCGCATACTCACCGGGCTTGAAAGACGCCGCGGCTTGGATGCGCTGGCGCACCGCTGGCCCCAGAGGAACATCTGGGTTGTCGACATAGTCCCTGTGCAAGCTGTGCGCTTCTGACGCAATGATGCGACCCGTTTGTGCAGCCAAATCAAAAAACCCATCAGGCAGCCGAACCGGTACCACGTCAGCTCCCAGGGACTCGAATGCGATGGCGGCATTGCGCCAAGATTGGGTGACACAAGCGGCCATGAACTCGGGCAGTTGATTGGCATCAGGCAAAGCCAATCGCATGCCTTTGACAGACCTGGGGTCGCGCGAAAAAATCTCCAACGGTTGGGCAAATGTGGTGGGGTCCCTCGCGTCTGGGCCTGCCAATGCGTCGAGCAACAAGGCGCAGTCGCGCACATTGCGCGCCATGGGCCCGATCGTGTCCAGCGACCAACTCAGCAAGCCGGTGGCGTGCAAACTGATGCGCCCATAGGTGACCTTCAAACCCGTCAGGCCATTGAACGCGCTGGGGATGCGCACAGACCCGCCGGTGTCGCTGCCGATGCCCGCGGGTGCAAAGCCTGCGGCAACGGCCACCCCCGTGCCACTGGAAGAGCCGCCCGGCACCCGGTGCGTCACCAAGTCCCAAGGGTTGTGGGGTGTGCCCATCAATGGGTTGGTGCCCCAGCCACCAAAAGCAAATTCCGTCATGTGCAGTTTGCCCAAGGCGATCATGCCCGCTTGCAACAGGCGCTCGACCGTGGCGCTGGTTTGGTTGGCCTGGCGGTTGACAAAGTGCTTTGAACCCAGGGTGGACACATGCCCTTGGATGTCCAGTAAATCCTTAAGAACAACCGGAAGTCCTGCCAAAGGCCCCAAGGGCATTCGGCTTGATCTGGCCTGGTCCGCAGCCTTTGCCAGCGCCAGCGCTTGATCGGCGTAAACCTCTGTGAAGGCATGCAATGCCTGGTCGGCTTTGGATACACGACCCAGCAAATGGCGTGTCAACTCCACAGAGGATAAATCCCCCCTGTTGAGCATGGATCCCAGTTCACCCAAACCCATCCAAGTCAAAGACATCGTGCGGCTCCTATCGGGTTAAGACACAACCATCGGACATAACCATGTCCCCATTGTGCGGCAAACATGTGTAGCTGCGGGCCTGTTGGTTCAAGGCTTGGTTCTTTGCATGGATGCAACCTTGCAAGTCTCAAGCCTTTGCTTTGAGGCAGCGCGACCGATGTCCGATTGCCCCAATGCGATAGACCAATTGGGATTCAA
>CANJUS010000151.1:0-4964 GCA_947477505.1 Comamonadaceae bacterium
GAACTGTTGCTGATTGCGGGCTTGACCCTGCTCAATGGGGGTTTTGCCATGGCCGAGATGGCCTTGTCGGCGAGCCGCAAGGCGCGGCTGGTGGCCTTGCACGAGGCAGGCGCTGCCGGCGCACATGCGGCCTTGGAGCTGATGGGGCGGCCCACCCAATTTTTGTCCACGGTTCAAATTGGCATCACCTCGATTGGGGTGCTCAATGGCATCGTGGGGGAGGCCGCATTCAGCCAAGGATTGGCCCAAACGCTGATGGCCTGGGGTTGGAGCCCATGGGCCGCAGCCTGGGTGGCCACGGCGGTGGTGGTCACCTTGATCACCGTCATCACCATTATTTTTGGTGAATTGGTGCCCAAACGCATCGCCCAGTTGCACCCAGAAACCGTGGCCCGCTGGTGTGCCCCGCTGATGTTGGCGCTGGCCCGGTTGGCCCGGCCCATGGTTTTTTTATTGTCGGCCGCCACGGCGGGGGTGTTGCGTTTGTTGCGCATCGACACCCGGGGCAGCCCCAGCGTGACCGAAGAGGAAATCACCGCCAGCTTGGACCAAGGCGTCGATGCCGGGCTGATTGAGTTGCACGAGCACCAAATGGTGAAAAACGTGTTTCACTTGGACGAGCGCAGCCTGACTTCGATGATGGTGCCGCGGGCCGACATCGCGTGGCTTGACGCGCGTGCCAGCGTGGCCCAGGCCTTGGCCCAGGTCGGACAACTCGGCTCCCATTCGTGGTACCCGGTGTGCCGAGACGGCTTGGAACATGTGCTGGGCGCGGTCAGTGTGGGGCAACTCTTGGACCCGGCATTGGCACCAGACACCTTATTGGAAGCCCTGGCCCAGCCGGTGCCGTTTGTGCCCGAAACCCTCACCGGGCTGGACTTGTTGGCCCAGTTTCGCCGCCCTGCGGCCAGTGAGGTGGCCAGCCCTGGTTGGCGCGACCACAGCCGCGGTCGCCTGACCTTGGTGGTGGACGAGTATGGCGTGGTCCAAGGCATGATGACCCCGCGCGATTTGCTCGAAGCCATCACAGGGGAGTTGCTGCAAACATCTGCCCCAGAGGAAACCTGGGCCACCCAGCGTGCGGATGGCACCTGGTTGCTCGACGGCTTGATGCCCATCAGCGAACTCAAGGCGCGCTTGGGCTTGAAAGATTTGCCCCACGACGACAAAGGCCGCTACAACACCGTGGCCGGATTGGTGCTCGTGTTGGCTGGTCGATTACCGCGCACCGGTGAGCGCTTTGAAGGGGCCCAGTGGGCTTTCGAAGTGGTCGACATGGATGGGCGGCGCATCGACAAGGTGTGGGCCAAGCCACTGCCAGATCCAGATGAATCAGGGTAAACCCTAGATTACGGGCGACTGATAAATTTGATAATGGCTGGCTTTCCCCGCCACAAATTGACATGTCTGTCATTCAAAGTCCTGCCCAACGGGTCCCTGATGGGATCGACGGCGCCCAGCTCCAGCAGTTGCGCGTGGCGGCGGGCTTGGACCCGACTGTTTTGGCCATCCGAACGAGTTTGTCCAAGGCCCAGGTGCTGCAAATTGAAAATGGCGGGCATGACTTGTTCTACAACGCGTCGATCAAACGCGCCTGCGCACGTAAGCTCGCAGTGGCGTTGGGCATCGACCCTGATCGCGTGGTGGCGGCTGTGCCCGCCGCTCAAGTGCACAGCGCTTCGATAGACCCACGGGTGACCCCCGCTTGGCAAGCTGTTGACCCCATGCACACAGACCGTTGGCGAGGTCCCTTGAAGGGCGTTTGGGCCAGCGCGGCCATTGCGCTGGCTGTGATGGCCCTGGGCGTGACCCAGGCCAATTGGGGCGATGGTTCTTTTTCACCGCTGGCGCAGCGCTTGCGTGATTGGGCGGTTTCACCATACAGCTTGTTGGCCCCGTGGGCGCAGCCAGCGTTGGAGACCCCCACCCATGGGGTTGACAGCGTGGCGGTCAAAGACGGTACTGGGGCATTGATGGGTGTAGACAGTCCCGCCCAATCTCAGCCCTTGGCAACCCCAACACCCACAGCCCAGGCGCAGACAGATGACTGCCCGCAAGCCACCGACCAAAGCCCCGTGGTGCAACCCCTGAAAGCCTTTAAAGCCGGACAAATGGTGTTTGTCCAGGCCTTGGGCGATCAACATTTGTGTCTGCGAGACCACAGTGGGCAGGTTTGGTCGGTGACTTTCAGGGCCGGGCAAGAGCGCACTTTCCAAGGCTCTCCGCCGTGGTCCGTCCAGTCTGCCAGCCTGTCGCAGTTCAATGTCTTTTTCCAAGGCTGGCGACTGCACTTGCCCGAAGACACCACCGACAGCGTGCGCATCGTCGAGTTGCAACGCTGAAACCGCGCGGCTTTGAGTTCCCTGGGGTTACTTTGTCGTGTGCTTGACGGCCTTGGGCCCCAGCCCTGACTTGGGTGGGAGACAATTCCCGCATGCAACCCAAACCCATATCCAACCCTGACGTGCCCACCACGGTGGCTGGCCCCTTGGCCGGCATCAAGGTGGTTGAACTCGGGCAACTCATCGCCGGTCCCTTTGCGGCCAAAACCATGGCCGACTTTGGCGCGGACGTGGTCAAGATCGAACCGCCAGGCGCAGGCGACCCTTTGCGCAAATGGCGTTTGCTCAAAGACGGCACCTCGGTGTGGTGGCAGGTGCAGTCGCGCAACAAGCGCTCGTTGGCGCTCAATTTGCGCGACCCCCAGGCGCAAGACATCGTGCGCCAACTCGCCAGCGAAGCCGATGTGCTGATTGAAAATTTCCGACCCGGTGCGATGGAGGCTTGGGGCTTGGGCCCGAGTGCGCTGCACGCGCTCAACCCGCGTTTGATCATGTTGCGCATCAGCGGCTACGGACAAACCGGTCCGTGGCGCGACAAGCCTGGTTTTGGCGTGGTGGCCGAGGCCATGGGGGGGTTGCGCCACCTCACCGCCGAGCCTGGACGGGTGCCCGTGCGGGTGGGCGTGAGCATTGGCGACACCTTGGCCTCGTTGCACGGGGTGATTGGTGTCTTGATGGCTTTGCATGAGCGCCACCGCAGCGGTTTGGGTCAGGTGATCGACATGGCCTTGTACGAAGCCGTGTTCAATTGCATGGAAAGTCTGTTGCCCGAATACAGCGCATTTGGTGCGGTGCGCGAACCCGGGGGCAGTGCCTTGCCCGGCATTGCACCCACCAACGCTTATCGCTGCAACGATGGGGGTTATGCCCTGGTGGCGGGCAATGGCGACAGCATTTTCAAGCGCCTCATGCACGCCATTGGGCGCGATGATTTGGGGTTGGACCCGGCCTTGTCCGACAACAGTGGTCGCGTTTTGCGGGTGGCAGAAATCGACGCGGCCATTGAGGCCTGGACCGTCCAACACAGCGTCGATGAGGTGCTGGCCATGCTCGAACGCGCCGAGGTGCCCGGTGGGCGCATTTACACGATTGCCGATATGGCCAACGATCCCCACTACCTAGCCCGGGGCATGATCGAGCAAATCACCATGGCCGATGGCTCGCGACTGAGCGTGCCCGGGGTGGTGCCCAAGTTGTCGCGCACACCGGGTGGCTTGCGCCGCCAAGCCCCTGGTTTGGGGCAAGACACCGATGCCGTGCTGACCGAAATGGGGTTGACCCCGGCGCAAATCCAAACGCTGCGCGAGCGCGGTGTGGTGGCCTGATGGAGTTGCAAGACCTGTTGTACAGCCAAGGATTTGGCACCCGACGGGTGTGCGTGGGTTTGGTGCAAAAAGGCTTGGTTCGCTTGCCCATCGATGGACAGTGGCAGACTTGCGAAGACCCCTGGCTGGAGGTGGACGCCACGCCCGATGGGCCATTTGAGGTGCAAGGGGTGCCCTGGGTGTACCGCGCCCGTGCGCACCTGATGCTGCACAAACCGGCGGGCACCGAATGCTCGCGCAAGCCCTCCACCTGGCCCAGCATCTACAGCTTGCTGCCCGCGCCTTTGCGCCAGCGGCCGCAAAAAAGTGCGGTCGATGGGGTGCAGGCCGTGGGCCGTTTGGACCAAGACACCACGGGCCTGTTGTTGCTCAGTGACGATGGTCAATTCATCCACCGCATGGCCTCGCCGCGTCACCACGTGCCCAAGGTTTACCAAGTGCACACCGTGGACGCGGTGACCCCGCTGCAAACCGAAAAATTGCTCGCTGGGGTGGTGCTCGATGACGACCCCCAACCGGTGCGCGCCGCCGCGTGCGAGGCCTTGGGCAGCCACCATCTGGCGCTGACCTTGACCGAGGGCAAGTACCACCAGGTCAAGCGCATGCTCGCTGCCGTGGGCAACCGGGTGCAAAGTCTGCACCGCTCGTCCATTGGGGGCTTGCACTTGCCCAGCGACTTGGATGCGGGTCAGTGGCGTTGGCTCAGCCCCAGCGATTTGCAGTTGATGGGTTACACGCTTTGAGTCTGGGTCGGGCCACCGATCGAGGCCAAAAAGTCCAGCACCACCGATAGCGCTTGGGCGGGTTGGTCGCGGTGGGGGGTATGGCCGCAGTCTTCCAACACCACGCGCTCGATGCGACCTGCGGGGTGGATGTCTTCGATTTGCTGCAGCGTGCCATAGGCGTCTTGCCGACCTTGAAGGGCCAGCACGGGGTCGGCAATGGTGTGGCATTGCGCACGGATGTCAAAGCCACGAAAGGCGGGTGACAACCAAATGTCGTTCCATTGCCAAAAGGCGGTGTCGACGTGGGCGTGAAAGCGCGCCAGGCGTTGGCGCAGGTCGCCGCTTTCATAAGCGGATTTGGCAACTTGGATGGATTGGATGGACATGTCTTCTACGATGACGTGGGGGGCCATGGCAATGCAAGCGCTCACCGGGTGGCGGCTGGCGTACAAAAGCGCAATGCTCGCGCCATCGGAGTGGCCCAGCAACACGGGTTTTTCAATGCCGGCTTGGGCCAAAAAGTCGGGCAGCACTTGCCAAGCCTCGGTGTGCAAATAGTTCGATTGCAAGGC
>CANJUS010000152.1:0-4925 GCA_947477505.1 Comamonadaceae bacterium
GCCGATCCAGCAGTACCAAGTGCACAAAAAACTCATGATGTCGCGCCAAGAGGTCAGGGACGAGATGAAAGACTCAGAGGGTCGACCTGAGGTCAAGCAAAAAATCAAACAGCGTCAACGCGAAATGGAAAGTCTGAAAAAAACAACTTCACTCATCCACCACCCTTATCGGGCACCGGTGGAGTTCGAAGCGCCTCAGGTGGCTACGCACAAAGCGTCCACGGTGTTTTTCCCATCGGTCGAGGCCATGACAAGCCGGGACTGGAAAGACAAATCGGGTTATACCTATGGTTTGCATGGAACGCCCACCACGTTCACTCTGGAGGAGCGTCTGTGTGCCATTGAAGGTGGGCTGCATTGCATGCTGGTTCCCAGTGGCTTGGCCGCCATTGCCTTGGTCAACTTGGCGCTGTTGGGCTCTGGGGACGAGGTCTTGCTTCCTGACAACGTTTACGGGCCAAGCAAATCATTGGCCCAAGCTGAGTTGCAACACTGGGGCATCTCCCACCGCTTTTACAACCCGATGGATGTCAATGATTTGGCATTGAAGATCTCTTCCTCGACGCGCTTGGTTTGGCTCGAGGCGCCGGGCTCTATCACGATGGAGTTTCCGGATCTATTGGCGCAAGTTCAATTGTGTCGCAGCAGGGGCGTGTGCTGTGCGTTGGACAACACTTGGGGGGCTGGTTTGGCCTTCAATGCCTTTGACCTAAGCCCCCAAGATGGGCCTCATTCGCTTGGTGTAGATATTTCAGTGCATGCCTTGACCAAATACCCCAGTGGTGGAGGCGACGTTTTGATGGGCAGTGTGATGACGCGTGACAGTGATTTGGCCACACGGCTGAAGCTCAGTCACATGCGCTTGGGGCTGATGGTGGGTGCCAATGATGCGGAATCGGTGTTGAGGTCTTTGCCCAGCATGGCTGTTCGTTACCGCGCTCAAGACCTCTGCGCACGACATTTGGCCCAATGGTGCCAATCACAAAAGCAGGTGGTTCAGGTCTTGCACCCGGCTTTGCCCAACTCCCCAGGGCACGCGCATTGGCTGCGTGTTTGCACGCCCCAAGCGCATGGGCATCTCAACCCATTGGTCGACAGTGTCCCGCCGGAAGATGGATGGGCTGCCGCCTTGTTCAGCATCGTTTTGGATCCCAGATTCAATGTGGACCAAGTCAATCGTTTTTGTGAGTCTTTGAATCTGTTTCGTCTTGGGTACAGCTGGGCTGGCCCCATCAGTTTGGTTGTTCCCTACCAGCTCAATGCCTTGCGTTCGAATTGGCCTGACTTGGTCATTCGTGGCCATGTGGTTCGTTTTTCAATTGGACTTGAATCTGAAATTGACCTTCAACATGATTTGCAACAGGCTTTCAATCTCTGTTTGTGATCTCTCATTGAATATTGCTCCTTTTGATCTCAAATGAGAATGGTTCCCATTTAGGATAAACTCATTGATTCACCCTGGGAGATGAGATGAGCATTCAAAAAATAATCAGTGTTGTGGTCGGTTTATGCTGGATGGGCGCCACAAATGCACAAAATGTCATTAATTTATATTCAGCCAGACATTACCCCACAGATGAGGCGCTGTACAGCGAATTCACCAAGGCAACGGGCATTGCCATACAACGGGTGGATGCCGACGACGCGGGCATATTGGCGCGCTTGAGGACCGAGGGGTCATCGTCCCCAGCCGATGTGATTCTGTTGGTAGATGCATCCAGGCTTTGGAAAGCAGAAACAGAAGGCTTGTTTTTGCCGGTGAATTCCAAAGTATTAGAAGCTGCAGTACCAGTGCATTTGCGCTCGAAACCAAATGGGCAAGGTGAAATTGCTTGGTTTGGCATGTCCACCCGTGCACGCATCGTGGTCTATGACAAGCTCAAAATCGATCGCCAGCAGGTTGACGCGTATGAAAAATTGGCAAGTCCCAAGCTCAAGGGGCAGCTTTGCATCCGATCTGGATCGCACCCTTACAACCTGAGTCTGTTTGGGGCCATTCATGAGCACATGGGTTCTGCGGCCACAGAAAACTGGCTCAAAGGTATGGTGGCCAACATGGCCCGTTCACCCAAAGGCGGAGATACCGACCAAATTAAATCAGTGGCCAGTGGTGAATGTGCGGTGGCAGTGACCAATACCTATTACCTGGCCAGAATGCTGCGCTCAAACAATGCCGCCGAGAAATCCATGGCCGAGTCCTTGGGGGTGGTGTTTCCCAATCAAGGCAGTTGGGGAACCCACGTCAATGTGGCCGGTGCAGCGGTGGCCAGATACAGCAAAAACAGCGCAGCAGCGATCAAGTTTTTAGAGTATTTGGTCAGCCCAGCAGCGCAAAATCACTTTGCCAATGGCAACAACGAGTGGCCCGTGGTCAAGGACTTGAAGTTTGACAACCCCGCATTGAAAGCCATGTCCGGTGGGGAGTTCAAAAGCGAGGTCATCCCCATCAGTGCCGTGGGGATGAACCAAATCAAAGTTCAACAAATGCTTGATCGGGTGGGGTTCAAGTAGCCACCGCGTCTTGACCCACCAAGGTTTGGGCAATCGCGTCAAACGACATTGGATGGCGATCCAGGGCATGGACCACCTGGGCCGCGGCGTGCTGGCGGAAATTGCGCGAAATGGATTTCAAATAGGTGGGGTCGTAATGGCTTTCAAGCAAAGACTGAACCACTTCTTTTATATTGCCTTGTGTTAATTGCGCCTTCCAAGCATCGACCACGGCCTTCCCCTTGAGATTGATCAGGGCCTCTAGGCGCTGGCCAAACTGCAATGTGTCGCTCACAAACAATGGGTATTCCTCCATCAGCAAGGCAATTCGCTCGTCTTGTGGCAGCTGCAGGTCTATACAAGGGCTGTCACGCATCGCATCCATCAGACCGTCCATGACCGATAGATTGCCCACTTTGCGGCTTTCCGCTTCCACATAAATGGGCCTTGAAAGGTCCATTTTTCGCAACGCATCCCAAACTTGCATGTCAAAACGCTTTTGGCTTGGCTGCTCGACCCCCGGCACACGGCCCAGCACAGAGCTGCGATGGCAGGCCAAGGCTTCCAAGTCCAGCACTTGAGCGCCAAGCCTTTGCAAGGCATGCAAAAGCCTTGTTTTCCCACTGCCTGTCGTGCCACACACCACCACAAAACGAAATTGCGCCATGTGTTGCGCCAACCAGTCCAGCATGGCGGCACGAAACGCTTTATAGCCCCCATCGAGCACACAGACTTGAAAACCAATTTGACCCAGCACCATGGACAAAGCACCGCTGCGCTTGCCGCCGCGCCAACAATAAATCAAGGGCTGCCAATGTTTGGGCAAGGTCAAAACGTCACGTTCAATGTGGCGGGCAATGTTGACAGCCACCCAGGCGGCCCCCAATTTTTGGGCTTCAAAGCCGCCTTTTTCTTTGAACAGTGTCCCAATAATGATCCGCTGCTCATTGTTCAAGCTCGGCCAATTGACCGCACCTGGCAAGTGATCTAAGGCAAATTCGCCTTCGCTGCGGGCGTCAATGATGGCAGAAAACCCACCCCCGCTGATGATTCGTGTCAGTGCCTCAGAGGGCGAAACGCGCTGCAAACTCATGCTGAGGAACTCACAACAATTTTTCCAAAGTGGGCCAAACGTGGTTGAGCATCAAGGTTTGGGCTTTCTCATTGGGGTGGATGCGATCGGCTTGAAACCATTCACCTGGCACCGACAGGGGCTCTAGAAAAAAAGGTATCCAGCGCGATTGGGTTTGCTTGGCCACTTGCTCGAACGCCTTGGCAAATTGCGCGTTGTATTCGGCCCCATAGTTGGGCGGCACTTTCATGCCCAACAACAAGACCTTTGCGCCTTGCGATTTGGCCATTTTCGCCATGGACAACAAGTTATCCTGCGTGCTGACCAATGGCAAGCCACGCAAGGCATCGTTGCCGCCGAGTTCAATCACCACCACTGCCGGGTGATGGGTTTTGAGCAACAGATCCATGCGAGAACGCCCCCCTGCGCTGGTCTCGCCACTGATGCTGGCGTTGATGACCTTCCACTGGGGGTGCGTGGCAGACAAGCGCTGCGTGAGCAAACTCACCCAACCCGATCCTCGCGGTAATCCATATTCAGCGCTCAAGGAGTCACCTACCACCAGCAAGGTGTTGACCATCGGGGATGGGGGCTTTGCGCCGTCTTGTGCATGTGCCACAGGGGTCAACGACAATAAGAGCCCACATATCCAAGCGCAGAGGGTTTGTGTCCCCAGCTTGCGACCCACAGCCATCCCAATCAACATGACAAAACCTATTCTTGAAGTTGCCCACGTGTCCAAATCGGTCACCGATGCCACGGGCACACTGCATATTCTCCGCGATATTGATTTTCAATTGCATCCTGGCGAGACGGTGGCCATTGTGGGAGCTTCAGGTTCAGGCAAAAGCACCTTGCTCTCCATCATGGCGGGTTTGGACACGCCCAGCCAAGGAACAGTGCGCTTGGCCGGCGAAGATTTGTTTGACCGCAATGAAGATGCCCGTGCCGCCTTGCGCGCTCAGTACATGGGCTTTGTGTTCCAAAGTTTTCAACTGCTGGGCTCGCTCACGGCTTTGGAAAATGTCATGCTGGCTTTGGAGTTGAGTGGGCGGCCCAAAGCCCGCGAATCAGCCCGCAACATGCTCGAGCGTGTGGGCTTGGCTGAGCGTCTGAACCACTATCCCCGTGTTTTAAGTGGTGGCGAGCAGCAAAGGGTGGCCTTGGCTCGGGCCTTTGTGGTGAAACCGGCGGTGTTGTTGGCCGACGAACCCACCGGCAGCTTGGACCACGCCAGCGGGGAGCGGGTGATGCAATTGATGATGGACCTGAACCAAGAGAGCGGCACCACCTTGGTGTTGGTCACCCATGACTTGGCCATCAGCCAGCGCTGCCAACGCCGCATCGGTATCGAAGCGGGTCA
>CANJUS010000153.1:0-4925 GCA_947477505.1 Comamonadaceae bacterium
AGCGTGAGCTGTTGCAAGGTTTGATCGACGCCTCACAAGCCACCGCCAACGGCAAGGTGCGGTTGAAGCTCTACAAAGGCACCATCATGTGCGTGGGCCGCGAGAGCAAAACCGACAGCTTGTTTGACACCCGCATCGCCACCTTCGACGACGACGGCGGCGCCTACAACCAAGCCGACGCTGGTGGGTTCATCAAGCTCAACGCCTTGCGCATGCGCATCGCGGGCAATTTGAAAAACGAACGCGCCGCCCGAGCGGCCAAAGCCCCTGTCCGAAAAACTGCTGCCAAGAAAAAGGCCTGACCATGGTGACCGAACAACTCCTGGGGGCCAGTGTCGCCTCCAAAGCCAATGTGTTTTTTGACGGCAAGTGCGTCAGCCACACCGTGACCCTGCCCAGCGGCGAGAAAAAATCTGTGGGCGTGGTGCTGCCCTCGCACCTGACCTTCAACACTGCAGCGGCAGAAATCATGGAATGCGTGGCCGGTGCCTGTGAATACAAAGTAGCCGGGTCAGACGCTTGGCAACACGCCGGTCCTGGCGACAAATTCTCAGTGCCCGCCAACTCTTCGTTTGACATCAAAGTGGCTGAGGCGTATCACTACATTTGCCACTTTGGTTGAACGCTTGCGCTCATAAAACGCTGGTCTGCCAAGCCGTAGCAGCGGCCTGTTTCAGGCCAGCAAACGCGCCTTGGCTGCAGCGTATTCGGCCTTGAGTTGGGCAATCAATGCGCCGGCACTTTGCACCTTGTCGATGCCGCCAATGCCCTGACCGCAGCCCCAAATGTCTTTCCAGGCCTTGGTCTTGTCGCCACCAAAGTCCATCTTGCTGGGGTCGCTTTGCGCCAAATTCTCAGGGTCGAGCCCCGCATTGCGGATCGATGGTGCCAAGTAATTTCCATGCACCCCCGTGAACAAATTGCTGTAAACAATGTCATCTGAGTTGCTGTCGACAATGCATTGTTTGTAGGCGTCACTGGCGCGCGCTTCTTCGGTGGCAATGAAGGCCGAACCGATGTAGGCAAAGTCTGCCCCCATGGCCTGTGCTGCCAATATCGCTCCACCGGAAGCAATGGAGCCGCTCAGCGCCAAAGGGCCGTCGAACCACTGGCGAATTTCTTGGATCAGCGCAAACGGGCTTTTCACGCTGGCGTGCCCCCCGGCCCCGGCCGCGACCGCGATCAGGCCATCGGCGCCCTTTTCAATCGCCTTGTGGGCAAACTTGTTGTTGATGATGTCGTGCAGTACCACGCCACCATAGCTGTGCGCGGCTTGGTTGACCTCTTCACGCGCACCCAGTGACGTGATGATCACCGGCACCTTGTACTTCACGCACAAAGCCATGTCATGCTCCAAGCGGTCATTGCTTTTGTGAACGATTTGGTTGATGGCAAATGGCGCAGCCGGGTGATCAGGGTTCAACTTATTGTGGGCAGCCAGCGCCTCGGTGATCTCGGCCAACCATTCATCGAGTTGGGATGCCGGGCGGGCATTCAAAGCGGGCATGGCACCCACCACACCGTTGACGCACTGGGCGATCACCAACTTGGGGTTGCTGATGATGAACAGTGGCGAACCAATGACGGGAAATTTAAGCGACGCCAGAGCAGCGGGTAGTTTGGACATGGGGTTTTCCTATGGAAGGGGCTCAAAGGCCGGTGGTCATGCACACGCAGAGAGACGCACCCGGGATACGCAACACGCTGACTTAAAACGACGCCAGTTCCATGTCGTTCACGCTGCCTGCGCCTTCCACAATGGCGTCGCGCAGGCCTGGGGCTTTGCTCAGAATGTGATCGGCATAAAAGCGCGCGGTCACGGCTTTGGCTTTCATGAATGAGTCTTCAGGCTGCTTGTACGCCACCAAGTACGAGCGGGCCAGTTGCCAGCCGGCCATGACATTGCCGGCCAGCATGAGGTAGGGCACGCTGCCTGCAAACGCAGCATTGGGGTTGCTGGCAGCCTGGGCCACAATGAAATCCACCACTTCCACAAAGGCCTGCCTGGCTGCAGCCAAACGCTTGGCCATGGATTTAGAAGTGTCCGTGCCCAAGGTGAGCAGGGCCAACTCAGTGTTTTGCACTTCGCTGGCAATGGCCTTGGCGGTTTGTCCGCCATCGCGCGAAGTTTTGCGCCCGACCAGGTCGTTGGCTTGGATGGCGGTGGTGCCTTCGTAAATGGTGAGAATTTTTGCGTCGCGGTAGTACTGCGCTGCTCCGGTTTCTTCAATGAAGCCCATGCCGCCATGCACTTGCACACCCAAGGACGTGACTTCCAAGCTCATTTCGGTGCTGTAGCCTTTAACCAGGGGCACCAAAAATTCGTAAAACGCTTTGTTCTGCTGGCGGGTTTCTGCGTCGGGGTGGTGGTGCGAAGCATCGTAAGCGGCAGCCGCCACGCTGGCCATGGCGCGGCAACCCTCGGTGTAGGCCCGCATGGTCATGAGCATGCGCCGCACATCGGGGTGGTGGATGATGGGTGCTGCGGCCTTGATAGAGCCGTCCACCGGTCGGCTTTGCACACGATCTCGCGCGTATTGCGTGGCTTTTTGATAGGCTCGCTCTGCGATCGCAATGCCTTGCACACCCACCGCATAGCGGGCGGCGTTCATCATGATGAACATGTACTCGAGGCCACGGTTTTCTTGGCCCACCAAGTAGCCCACAGCACCACCGTTGTCACCGTACTGCAGCACGGCCGTGGGGCTGGCTTTGATGCCCATTTTGTGCTCGATGCTCACGCAATGCACATCGTTGCGCGCGCCCAATGAACCGTTTTTGTTGACCAGCACTTTGGGCACCACAAACAGGCTGATGCCCTTGACACCTTCAGGCGCACCGGAGACACGGGCCAACACCAAATGGATGATGTTGTCGGCCATGTCGTGCTCGCCGTACGTGATGTAGATTTTGGTACCGAACACCTTGTATGTGCCGTCGGCTTGGGGCTCGGCGCGCGAGCGCACCATGGACAGGTCCGAACCCGCTTGGGGCTCGGTCAGGTTCATGGTGCCAGTCCATTCGCCACTGACCAGCTTGTGCAAATAAATGGCCTTGAGTTCGTCGCTGCCAGCGGTGAGCAAGGCCTCAATGGCGCCATCGGTCAGCAATGGACACAGCGCAAAACTCATGTTGGCCGAATTCAAAATTTCGCCACAAGCCGCCCCAATGGTTTTGGGCAGGCCTTGTCCACCCATGTCCGTGGGGTGCTGTAAGCCCTGCCAGCCTCCCTGGGCATACTGCTGATAGGCTTGCTTGAAGCCAGGGGTGGTGGTGACCACACCGTCTTTCCAAAATGAGGGGTTTTTGTCGCCCTCCCAATTCAATGGCGCGAGCACATCTTGGTTAAAGCGGGCACACTCTTCGAGCACGGCTTGCGCGGTCTCCATGCCCGCGTCCTCAAAGCCAGGGATTTTGGCAATCTCGTCCAGGCCAGCCAGATGGTGCATATTGAACAACATGTCTTTGACGGGGGCGGTGTAGCTCATGAATACCTCAGTACAAAATCAAGTGCTTCAAAGGCCAGCGCGGCTGGCATTGGCCAGGGCTGGGTCGATTAAAGCTGGGCCACCAGCTCAGGCACGGCAACGAATAAGTCGGCTTCCAAACCGTAATCGGCCACGCTGAAAATCGGCGCTTCTGGGTCTTTGTTGATGGCCACAATGACCTTGCTGTCTTTCATACCTGCCAAATGCTGGATGGCGCCACTGATGCCGCAGGCCACATACAACTGGGGTGCCACGATCTTGCCAGTTTGGCCAACTTGCCAGTCGTTGGGCGCGTAGCCCGCATCCACCGCCGCGCGGCTGGCGCCCATGGCGGCCCCCAACTTGTCGGCCAAAGGGGTCATGACTTCGGCGAATTTTTCGGAACTGCCCAATGCACGGCCACCCGAGACAATGATTTTGGCGGCGGTGAGTTCTGGTCGATCGTTCTTGGCGATCTCGCTGCCCACATAGCGGCTTAGGCCGCTGTCGGCCACTGCACTGACCACTTCAATGGCAGCAGAACCACCTTGAGCGGCGGCAGCGTCAAAACCCGTGGTGCGCACGGTGATGACCTTGGTCGCATCGGTGGCTTGCACCGTGGCCATGGCGTTGCCGGCATAGATGGGTCGCTCGAAAGTGTCGGGGCTGTCCACGCGGGTGATGTCGCTGACCTGGCCCACGTCGAGTTTGGCGGCCACCCGTGGTGCCACGTTTTTTCCACCAGCGGTGGCAGGAAACAAAATGTGGGTGTAACCAGCGGCCAATGCCAACACTTGGGCGGCCATGTTTTCGGCCAATCCGTGGGCAAAGCCCGCTTCATCGGCATGCAGCACTTTGGCCACACCGGAGATGTGCGCGGCGGCGGCGGCGGCGGCACCCGCGTTGTGGCCAGCCACCAGCACGTGCACCTCAGAGGCACAGGCCAATGCAGCGGTCACGGTGTTGAGGGTCGACCCCTTGATGGTTTGATGGTCGTGGTCAGCGATTACCAGTGCGCGCATGTCAGATCACCTTTGCTTCATTTTTGAGTTTGTCGACCAAGGCGGCCACATCGGCCACTTTGATGCCCGCGCTGCGCTTGGGCGGCTCGTTGACCTTCAAGGTCTTGATGCGCGGGGTCACGTCAACCCCTAAGTCTTCGGGCTTGAAAACATCGAGTTGCTTTTTCTTGGCCTTCATGATGTTGGGCAGGGTCACATAACGCGGCTCATTGAGTCGCAAGTCGGTGGTGATGACCGCGGGCATTTGCAGCGACAGGGTTTCCAGCCCGCCATCGACTTCGCGCGTGACTTGCACGCGCCCATCAACCACTTCCACCTTAGAGGCAAAAGTGGCTTGCGGCCAATCGGTGAGGGCGGCCAGCATCTGCCCGGTTTGGTTGCAATCGTCATCAATGGCTTGCTTGCCCAAAATGATCAAACCGGGTTGCTCTTTGTC
>CANJUS010000154.1:0-4921 GCA_947477505.1 Comamonadaceae bacterium
GTTGCAACGAAGCGGGGTCGAAAATGGAAAGCGACTCCAACTCGGGCGCAATGCGACGGGTCATGCCGGCCAGCACTTTGCCCGGTCCACACTCGACCACATGGGTCACGCCGCGCTGGTGCATGGCCTGGATCACTTCGACCCAACGCACCGGGCCAAAAGCTTGGCGGTACAAAGCGTCGCGGATGTCGCTGGCACCCTCGGGGCTGGCCACGTCGATGTTATTGATCAGGGGAATGTGCGGTGTCTTCAAGTCTGTCGCCTCCAGGGCTTGGCGCAAGCGCTCGGCAGCAGGCTTCATCAAAGCGCAGTGAAACGGCGCTGACACGGGCAAGGGCAAGGTGCGCTTGGCACCTGCTGCTTTGAGCATTTCGCAGGCTTTTTCAACGCCCGCCTTGCTGCCCGATATCACCGTTTGGCTGGGGTCATTGAAATTGGCCGCTTGCACCACCTCGGCGCTGCCCGGGCCAAATGACGCCTGGGCCTGTTGGCACACCACATTGACCTGTGCGGCATCCAAACCCAGTACGGCGGCCATTGCACCCGAGCCCACGGGCACGGCCTCTTGCATGGCCTGAGCGCGCAAACGCACCAAGGGCACAGCCTGCGTGAGCGTCAACGCGCCACTGGCCACCAAGGCCGAATACTCACCCAAAGAGTGGCCTGCCACACAAGCCGGTGTCGCCCCACCAGCGGCATGCCATGCGCGGTAAGCGGCCACGGCCGCCACCAGCATCACCGGTTGGGTGTTGGTGGTCAGGGCCAAATCTTCTTTGGAGCCGGCGTGAATGAGTTGCGCCAAGTCTTGGCCCAAGGCGTCACTGGCCTCGGACAAAGTGGCCTGCACCACGGGGTTGTCGCCCCACGCGTCGAGCATGCCCACCGACTGAGAACCCTGACCCGGAAACACAAAAGCAAATGTCTTCATATCAATAACGCAAAAGAACCGAACCCCAGGCAAAACCGCCGCCCACCCCTTCAAGCATGACCAGTTGACCGGGCTTGATGTGGCCGGCACGCACACCGGTGTCGAGCGCCAAAGGGATGGAGGCGGCCGAGGTGTTGCCGTGTTCGGCCACCGTGAGCATCACTTTGTCCATGGGCAGCTTCAGCTTTTTGGCGGTGCTTTGAATGATGCGGATATTGGCTTGGTGCGGCACCAACCAATCGAGGTCTGTGTCTTGCAAGCCGGCTTTTTCAAGCACCGCCCTGGCCGTGCTCTCTAGCACGCCCACGGCAAGCTTGAACACGCCTTGGCCGTCCATCTTCAGCACCGGGTCGCCCAAAATTTGGCCGTTTTGCACATGCCCGGGTACGCACAGCAGGCCCACGTGCTTGCCATCGGCATGTATATCGGTGGCCAAAATGCCCGCTGTGTCCGAGGCCTCAAGCACCACAGCACCGGCACCATCGCCAAACAAGACACAGGTGGTGCGGTCTTGAAAATCGAGCAAACGAGAAAACACCTCAGCCCCCACCACCAGCGCGCGGCGCACATTGCCCGCACGGATCATGGCGTCGGCCACGCTCAGGGCGTATATGAAGCCTGCGCACACAGCTTGCACGTCAAAGGCGGGCGCACCCGCAATGCCTGCGGCGTCGGCATCGAGTTGCGCCAGTTTGTGCTGCAAGATGCAAGCTGTGGAGGGAAACACCATGTCCGGCGTGGAGGTGGCGACGATGACAAGGTCAATGTCTTGGGGGCGCTTGCCTGCGGCTTGCAAGGCCAACTTGCAGGATTCGAAAGCCAAATCGCTGCTGAACACACCGCTGTCGGCAAAGTGACGCGCCCGAATGCCGGTGCGCTCAACGATCCAATCGTCTGAACTCTCCACACCCTGGCCCGCCAATTGCGCCACCAAATCGGCATTGCTCAGACGGCGGGGAGGCAGGTAACTGCCTGTGCCGATGATGCGTGCGTATCGGGACATGGTGGGGCGCTTCAGGCTAGGTCTTTGGAAGAGGAAGCGGCAGATGCATTGAGCAAGGGCGCCGCATGGGCAATGCGCTCTTGAACCTGGCGGGTCAAGTCGTTTCGGGCCGCATCATACGCGCGGCGCAAGGCATTTTCGAAAGCGATCGCATCCGCAGAGCCATGGCTTTTGAACACCAATCCGCGCAAACCCAACAAAGCGGCACCGTTGTAGCGCCGGTGATCCATCTTGTCTTTAAAGGCAGATAGGATCGAATAAGAGAAGATGCCGGCTATTTTGGTAAAGATAGAAGCAGAAAACGATTCACGCAAAAACCCGCTCATCATGCCAGCCAGGCCCTCGATGGCCTTGAGGGCCACATTGCCTACAAAGCCGTCACAAACCACCAAGTCGGTGGTACCCAGAAAAATATCATTGCCCTCCACGTTGCCGTAGAAGTTCAAATCGCCCGATTTGGCGGCAGAACGCAACAATTCCCCTGTTTTTTTGATGTTTTCGCCACCTTTAATGTCTTCTTCGCCAATATTGAGCAATCCAACGGTGGGCGACGCGGTGCCCTGCAGGACCGAGACCAAGGCCGATCCCATGACCGCAAACTGCAGCAAGTGCGCTGGGGTGCAATCCACATTGGCCCCCATGTCAAGCATGGTGGTGCCGCCGCCACGTGCATTGGGAAACTGGCCCGCAATGGCAGGTCGGTCAATGCCGTCCAAGGTTTTGAGCACATACCGCGAGATGGCCATCAAAGCGCCGGTGTTGCCCGCAGACACGGCCGCCTGGGCTTGGCCGGACTTGACCAGTTCCACACTGACCCGCATGGAAGAGTCTTTTTTGCGCCGCAAAGCCACTTCGAGCGGATCGTGCATTTCAACGACTTCCAAGGCGGGCACGATGCTGGCGCGGGGGTGTTGGAAGGTCAAGCGGTCGGGTTGCCCAACCAGCAACAGGTGTGCATCCGGTTGGTGCGCCAAAAACAGGCGGCAGGCTTCCAAGGTGACCACCGGTCCATGGTCACCGCCCATGCAATCCACAGCCAAGGTGATCATGGCGTCAAGGCGGGGTGAAGGCCGGCAAATGGAACAAGATCAAATACAAAAGCCCGTGCGCTGTGAGGTGAGCGACGGGCTTTGGCAGGTGGGAAAAATCAGGCTTCTGACTTGGCCTTGATCACCTGACGGCCACGGTAAAAGCCATTGGGGCTGATGTGGTGGCGCAAATGGGTTTCTCCGGTGGTGGGCTCCACCGCCAAGCCCGGCACATTGAGGGCGTTGTGCGAGCGGTGCATGCCGCGTTTGGAAGGTGACTTTTTGTTTTGCTGGACAGCCATGATCGGCTCCTGAAATCGGGTTGGTGAACTCGGCGTTGCTCCATCAGCAGGCCCATGGGCCACTGGCAAGCGCGTTAAATCAATCGGCGATTGTAGCCGATCCCGCAGCGAACGGCACAGAATCACTCGCCATGGTTGGGTGGTTTGCGCCATTGGGCCAAAGCCGCAAAGGGATGGGCTTTTGCGTTGGCTGCCTCAGTTTCATTAGTTTGCAAATACTCACTACCGCAATTATCGTGCTTAGGCAATAAAGGCATGGCCATCAAAAGCTCATCTTCTATCAAGTTCAAGCCATCCAAAGGAGGGGTCAGGGCCAGCAAGTCCTCTTCGCTGTCGGCATCTTCGGTCAGGGCCGTGGCTTCGTCGGCCACAAATCGAAAGTTCCGCTCGATGTGTAAATGTTGCTCTACCGGTTGCAAGCAACGCACACATTCCAAAGGCAATTGGGCATCGACGTGCAAAACCATCCAAGGCCGATCATGGCCATCCGGCCCGGGTTTGAGCAAACCTTGCAATCGCCAGCGCACCGGTTGCTGCGCCGGGGCTGCGCAGACAGGTTGCAAACGGGGCATGTCTGCGACCTGGTTGCTCCCTTCGAGCGCCAAGCCCGAACGCGCCAAGGCCCAAATATCTAGGGCGTGGATGCGTTGGGGTAAGGCCATGGGGGCCAGTGTAAGAGAATCACCGCATGACCCCTGACACCGCCCTCCCCAACACAGCGCTGCCATTGCCCCTGATTCTGGCCTCGACCTCGGCGTACCGCCGGGAACTGTTGGCCCGCTTGGGGCTGGCTTTTGAAATTTGCGCACCCGGCGTGGACGAAACCGCCTTGCCCCATGAGCGGCCGGCCGATTTGGCCATGCGTTTGGCCTTGGCCAAAGCACAGGCGGTGGCCGACTTGCGCCCTGGGGCGGTGGTGATTGGCTCCGACCAAGTGGCCGACCTCAACGGCGAAGCGCTGGGCAAGCCGGGCAACCATGAACGCGCCGTGGCGCAACTGCGCCAGCAAAGCGGTCAGTCGGTGGTGTTTCAAACCGCGGTGGCCGTGGTGTGCCATGCGCGGCAATATTCTCAAACAGCCTTGGCCCGTGTGCAGGTGAAATTTCGCACGCTGTCGGATGCAGACATCGAAGCCTATTTGCGCGCCGAACCCGCTTACGACTGCGCAGGCAGCGCCAAAAGCGAAGGCCTGGGGATTGCCTTGCTCGAGCGCATCGACAGCGACGACCCCACCAGCTTGATCGGCTTGCCCCTCATGCGCACCTGCGCCATGCTGCGCCAATTGGGGTTGAGGGTGCCGTCATGAACCCGCGCGGTCGGCTTTTTTTGGTGCCCGCGCCACTGGACTTTGGCTGCGATGAGCCATCGAACCTGCAAGAGGTGCTGCCCCAAGGCACATTGGCCGCCGCCGCCAGGCTGCAACACTGGGTGTGTGAAAACGCCAAAAGCGCACGCGCCTACCTCAAGCGCATTGATGCCGTGGTGCCCTTGTGTGTGCCTTTGCAGCAAATGAACATCCAAGAACTGCCCCACGCGGTGCACAAAAAAGGCGATCACCGCGGTGAGTATGACGCCCGACCGCTGCTGGCGCCGGTGCTGGCCGGTCATGACATGGGCTTGCTCAGCGAAGCGGGCATGCCCGCCATCGCCGACCCAGGCA
>CANJUS010000155.1:0-4866 GCA_947477505.1 Comamonadaceae bacterium
TGATTCGCGGCGGCGTCATTTCCGGAAAAGTCCTGGACGTCAACGGTGTCAAGCAGTTGGCCAATATCCCCTCCAAAGAGGTGTTGTTGTCCCAGTTGTGTGGCTTGCTCATGTCGCCTGTGTCCCGCACCGCCGTGGTGTTGGGTGCTTTGGCGGCCAAAAAAGGCGAAGCTGCTGCGGCCTGATGGCCATGCAGCGCAAATGTTTAACCAGCCATGCATGCATGGCACCCTCAGATCAATTGTTAGGAAATCAACATGGCATTCGATAAAGACGCATTTTTGACCGCTCTGGACAGCATGACGGTCATGGAACTCAACGAACTGGTGAAAGCCATCGAAGAGAAATTTGGTGTGAGCGCTGCCGCCATGGCTGCGCCCGCAGCCGGTGGTGGTGGCGGTGCAGCCGCTGCAGCAGAAGAGCAAACCGACTTCAACGTGGTGTTGCTCGAGGCAGGCGCAAACAAGGTGTCGGTCATCAAGGTGGTGCGCGAACTCACCGGCTTGGGCTTGAAAGAAGCCAAAGACCTGGTCGATGGCGCACCCAAGAACGTCAAAGAAGCTGTGCCCAAGGCCGATGCCGAGGCCGCCAAGAAAAAGCTCGAAGAAGCTGGTGCCAAAGCCGAAATCAAGTAATTGGTTTCAAAGGGGGCTGGCCTTGTGCGGGCCCCCCGTGCGCTCACAGAGCGCACTTGAAAGCATGGCCCGGGGTCGTGCTTTCAAGTGTCTTCTGACCCGACTGCGGAAGATGCCTTGGTTCGGGCCGCGTGCAATGCGTGGCCGTCCGCCAACGCTGGTAGTGGCCAGCTGCCAAGTTTGAGGTGCGGTTAACCGCACTGAAATACAGTCTGTGAAAGATCAAGCCCGGAGATCTCATGTCCTATACCTACACAGAACGCAAGCGCGTGCGCAAGAGCTTTGGCACCCGTGACAGCGTGCTCGAAGTCCCCTACCTGTTGCAGATGCAAAAAGACGCTTACACCGCGTTTTTGCAAGCCGAAACGAGCCCCAAAAAGCGCACGCCTGAAGGTTTGCAAGCGGCATTTGAGGCCGCATTCCCCATCGTCTCTCACAACGGCTTTGTAGAGATGAAATTTTTGGAATACAACTTGGCCAAACCCGCATTTGATGTGCGTGAATGCCAAACCCGCGGTTTGACTTTTGGCTCGGCCGTGCGCGCTCGGGTGCAACTGATCATTTATGACCGCGATTCTTCCACCCCGCAGTCCAAAGTGGTCAAAGAGGTCAAAGAGCAAGAGGTCTACATGGGCGAAGTGCCTTTGATGACCGACAAGGGCTCGTTCATCATCAATGGCACCGAGCGTGTGATCGTGTCTCAGTTGCATCGCTCGCCCGGCGTATTTTTCGAGCACGACAAAGGCAAAACACACAGTTCTGGCAAGTTGCTGTTTTCGGCGCGGATCATTCCATACCGTGGCTCATGGCTGGACTTCGAGTTCGACCCCAAGGACATGCTGTATTTCCGCGTCGACCGTCGGCGCAAGATGCCGGTGACGATTTTGCTCAAAGCCATTGGCTTGAACAACGAATCCATCTTGGCCAACTTCTTTGTCAATGACAATTTCCGTTTGATGGACAGCGGCGCTCAAATGGAGTTTGTGGCCGAGCGCTTGCGCGGAGAAGTGGCGCGCTTTGACATCACCGACAAATCCGGCGTGGTCGTGGTGGCCAAAGACAAGCGGGTCACCGCCCGCCACACCCGCGAGTTGGAGCAGTCAGGCACCACCCACATCAGCGTGCCTGAGGATTTCCTGATAGGCCGTGTGGTCGCTCGCAACATCGTAGAGGCAGAGACCGGCGAGATCATCGCCAAGGCCAACGAAGAGCTGACCGAAGCCCTGTTGAAAAAAATGCGCACCAGTGGCGTGCAAGAGTTGCAGTGCATTTACACCAACGAGTTGGACCAAGGCGCGTACATTTCACAAACCCTGCGCATTGATGAAACTGCCGATGAGTTTGCCGCCCGTGTCGCCATCTACCGCATGATGCGCCCTGGTGAGCCGCCGACCGAAGATGCGGTGCAGGCACTGTTCCAGCGTTTGTTCTACAACCCCGACACCTATGACTTGTCGCGCGTCGGGCGCATGAAGTTCAACGCCAAAGTGGGCCGCCCTGAAAGCACAGGCCCCATGGTGCTCAACAACGAAGACATCATGGCCGTGGTGAAAATCCTGGTGGATTTGCGCAACGGCAATGGCGAGGTCGACGACATCGACCACTTGGGCAATCGCCGCGTGCGTTGTGTGGGTGAGTTGGCCGAAAACCAGTACCGCACTGGTTTGGCCCGCATCGAAAAGGCTGTGAAAGAGCGTTTGGGCCAGGCCGAGCAAGAGCCCTTGATGCCGCACGACCTGATCAACTCCAAGCCCATCTCTGCGGCGCTCAAAGAGTTCTTTGGCGCATCTCAGTTGTCGCAGTTCATGGACCAGACCAACCCCTTGTCCGAGATCACACACAAGCGCCGTGTTTCCGCTTTGGGCCCAGGCGGCTTGACGCGTGAGCGCGCGGGCTTTGAGGTGCGCGATGTGCACGTGACCCATTACGGGCGCGTGTGCCCGATTGAAACCCCTGAGGGCCCCAACATTGGCCTGATCAACTCACTGGCTTTGTATGCCCGCTTGAATGAATACGGTTTCATTGAAACACCGTATCGCCAAGTGGTCGAAGGCAAAGTGACGATGGACATCGACTACTTGTCGGCGATTGAAGAAGGTAAGTACGTGATTGCCCAGGCCAACGCCTCGTTGGACAAAGAAGGCCGCTTGACCGACGAACTGGTTTCTGCGCGCGAAAAAGGCGAGTCCATTTTGGTGGGCGCAGCGCGCGTTCAATACATGGACGTGTCACCCGCGCAGATTGTGTCGGTTGCCGCTTCCTTGGTGCCCTTCTTGGAGCACGATGATGCCAACCGCGCGCTGATGGGCGCCAACATGCAGCGCCAAGCCGTCCCAGTGCTGCGCCCTGAAAAGGCTTTTGTGGGCACGGGCATTGAGCGCGTGGCCGCTATCGACTCTGGCACGGTGGTCACAGCCACCCGGGGCGGTGTGGTCGACTATGTCGATGCCACCCGCATTGTGGTTCGCGTCAATGATGCAGAAACACAAGCCGGTGAAGTGGGCGTGGACATTTATAACCTCATCAAGTACCAACGCTCTAACCAAAATACCAATATCCACCAAAGGCCCATCGTCAAGCGTGGCGACAAATTGGCCAAGGGTGACGTGATCGCCGATGGCGCTTCCACCGACTTGGGGGAATTGGCCTTGGGTCAAAACATGTTGGTGGCCTTCATGCCATGGAATGGCTACAACTTTGAAGACTCCATCCTGATTTCTGAGCGTGTGGTGGCCGAAGACCGGTTTACCTCGATCCACATCGAGGAACTCGTGGTGATGGCGCGCGACACCAAATTAGGCGCAGAAGAAATCACCCGAGATATCCCCAACCTGGCTGAGCAACAGCTCAATCGTTTGGATGATTCGGGCATCATTTACGTTGGCGCTGAAGTGCAACCCGGCGATGTGTTGGTCGGCAAGGTCACCCCCAAAGGCGAGACCACGCTGACCCCTGAAGAAAAACTGTTGCGAGCCATCTTTGGCGAAAAAGCATCGGATGTGAAAGACACCTCTTTGCGCGTGGACCAAGGCTCTCAAGGCACGGTCATTGATGTGCAAGTCTTCACCCGTGAAGGCATCGTGCGTGACAAGCGCGCCCAGCAAATCATCGATGATGAGTTGAAGCGCTTCCGACTGGACCTCAACGACCAGTTGCGCATCGTTGAAGCCGATGCCTTTGACCGCATAGCCAAGTTGCTTGTCGGTAAAACAGCCAACGGTGGGCCCAACAAGTTGCCCAAGGGCAGCAAGATTGACAAGGCCTATTTGGAGAGCGTGGAGAAATTCCACTGGTTTGACATCCGACCGGCTGATGAAGATGTGGCAGCTCAAATGGAGAGCATCAAAAACGCACTGGCCCAAACCCGCCACAGCTTTGACTTGTCGTTTGAAGAAAAGCGCAAAAAGCTGACCCAAGGCGACGAGTTGCCAGCGGGTGTGTTGAAAATGGTCAAGGTCTATTTGGCCGTCAAGCGGCGTTTGCAGCCAGGCGACAAGATGGCCGGCCGCCATGGCAACAAAGGTGTTGTGTCGAAAATCGTGCCAGTCGAGGACATGCCCTACATGGCCGACGGCACACCATGCGACATCGTGCTCAATCCTTTGGGCGTGCCTTCGCGCATGAACGTGGGCCAGGTGCTGGAGGTCCACCTGGGTTGGGCTGCCAAGGGCATTGGCCAACGCATTGGCGACATGTTGCAGGCGCACACCAAAATGGCCGAAATGCGTCAATTTTTGGAGCACCTCTACAACGATACCGGTCGCAAAGAGGCTTTGAACAAGCTCAGCGATGCAGATATTTTGGAGATGGCTGGCAATTTGCAGCACGGAATCCCATTTGCAACACCCGTGTTTGATGGTGCCTCAGAAGCCGAAACACGCGCCATGTTGCATTTGGCTTACCCAGAAGAGGTCGCGCGCATCAAAGGCCTCAATGCCAATCGCACGCAAGCGCAGTTGTATGACGGTTGCAGTGGCGACGCGTTTGAGCGTGAGACCACGGTCGGCTACATGCACGTGCTGAAACTGCACCACTTGGTGGACGACAAAATGCACGCCCGCTCCACGGGTCCATACTCACTGGTCACACAACAGCCTTTGGGCGGAAAAGCCCAGTTTGGTGGTCAGCGTTTTGGCGAGATGGAGGTGTGGGCACTGGAGGCCTATGGCGCTTCATACACATTGCAGGAAATGCTCACCGTCAAGTCCGACGACGTGCAAGGCCGCACCAA
>CANJUS010000156.1:0-4864 GCA_947477505.1 Comamonadaceae bacterium
CGCGCACCGTGGGCGACATGGGCATGTCTTGGTTGACCGGCACATCGCGCCAGCCCAGCAACACCTGGCCTTCGGCTTTGATGGCACGGGCGAGTTCTTGTTCGCATGCCAAACGTGAGGCGTGCTCCTTGGGCAGGAACACCATGCCCACACCATATTCACCGGGTGGGGGCAAATGCACGCCTTGTTTGGCCATTTCTTCGCGGTACAAAGCATCGGGCAGTTGAATCAAGATGCCCGCGCCGTCACCCATGAGTTTGTCTGCGCCCACCGCGCCACGGTGGTCCAGGTTTTCCAAAATCTTCAGCGCTTGGCTGACGATGTCATGCGTTTTTTGCCCTTTGATGTGCGCCACAAAACCCACACCACAAGCATCGTGCTCTTGGTTGGACTGGTACAAACCCTCGGTAAATGAGCGAGGGTCAAACGGATGCTGGGCCTGAGACATGGCACGTTCCTTGGCAGTTCAAATATGAAAGGAGACAAATCATAGTGCACCGCAACATCGATGCCAAGAAAATTAATTGGGGTCAGATTCCAATTAAATCACAGGATACTGATTCCGAAATAAATTGGGGACACATAAAAGAAAATCCCAAACCATTGATTCACAATGTTTTTTATTGGCCGCCCACTTTGGGTCAAAGTTGGGGTGTCAATCGCGGGCGGCCAGGCTTGGACTTCTGAGGGCGCCGCGGCGATTTTTCTTGCAGCGCAGCGATGAAGTCATCCTCGCCCAAGGCCCAACCACCGAGCGCAGATGCGGTCAACGCGCTTTGTTGGTTCGCACCCACCCCCGCATGCACCAATTCGGCGTATGCGGCTTCGCGCTCGAAAGGGGTATTGCCCAAATTCCAAAACAAAGGGTGCGGCGTGATCAAACGGTCCATCCGCAAGCCTCGGTAATGGGCGTGGCTGGACCAAGGGTGGTCCACCGCCTGGGCCACCATGCCAGCCCGCACGGGGTTGAGGTCGATGTAGACCATGCAAGCGAGCAAATAGCGGTCGCTTTGCACCAAGGTCGAGCGGTATCGCCCCTCCCACAGGGTGCCCGTGCGGCCATGGATTTGATTGAACACCCGCACATAACTGCGTCCAATGGCTTGCATCATGGCGGGCACGCCCCCCTCTTTGTTTGGGGTGAGGAGCAAATGCAAATGGTTGTCCATCAAGACATAGGCATGGACATGAACCCCCTGCAATTGGCTGTGCTGCTCAAGCAAGCCCAACATCCGCTCACGATCTGAATTGCTCAAAAAAATCGGTTGCCGGTTATTGCCCCTCAATATGACATGGTGTGGGTATCCGGTAACGGTCAATCGAGGTAAGCGGGCCATGGGCACATATTAATTGGAATCTGACCCCAATTTAATGTTCATCCTCCCGATTTACGGGTTCCATTTGTTTTTTATACCACTTTGAAAGTATAAATTTATAAAAAAGTTTAATTTAACTAACTTAGGTATTACAATATCGGCATGTCCCACGCATTTGCCGATCCATTACCACCATCTGCCGTCATCGAACTTGGCGACGGGATGGCGCTATTGGTCGACCCGCATTGGCGTGCCCATTTGAAGGACCCACATGCTGGCAAATTCGACCAACAAACGGCCATTGACGTGGCTTATCCCCAAATCCATCCGCGTTGGGGCCGCATGCACGCCCAGCGCGACAAAGGCAAATCGGTTGACCTGATGGCCTGAGTGGCCCGCCCCAGACGGCCACCTCAGCGGCGCTGACAACGCCTCACAACTCAGTTTTCAAGCGCCGTGAACCGGCGCAATCCCCAGTCCTTCAGGCCCAACTCTGCGAGCAGCGCGTGCAAGCGATCTCCAGCGCTGCGCTTCTTTTGCCCCGTTCGGTGGGCCAAGATGAGTTCGTTTTTCATGCTGTGTTCCCAGCCCACCAACTCGGTCACGGTGACTTGGTAACCCTGAGACTCCAAATAAAGGCAGCGCATGACGTTGGTGATTTGACTCCCCATCTCGCGCGTGTGCAGTGGGTGACGCCACAACTCGGCCAATGGGGTGCGCGCCAATTGCAGGGCTTTGTCTTGTCGCAGGCACGCGGCCACCTCGGCCTGGCAACAAGGTACCAAGGCCATGTACTGCGCCTGCTTGGTCAAGCCAAAAGCGATGGCGTCGTCCGTGGCGGTGTCGCATGCATGCAGTGCGGTGACCATGTCCACCTGCTCAGGCAGTCGCTGATCGGCCGTGGCTTGGCTCACGCTGGCGTTGACAAACTGCATGCCCTCTTCAAAACCCAGCTGCTGGGCCAGTTGCTGCGACGCCGCCACCAACTCGGTGCGCGTTTCAATGCCAATCACCTGACCCACCGATCGACCGTGTGCGACTTGTTGCGGCTTGAAAAACAAGTCGTGAATCATGAAACCCAAATACGACTTGCCCGCGCCATGATCGGCCAAGATGATCGGCGTGGTGCTGCCCTGCGCCAAACGCTGTCTCAGCATCTCCGTCAAGGGCTTTTCAATGAACTGAAACAGGTGGTTGACCTGTTTGAGTTTGCGCCGCGAGTCTTGATTGATCTTGCCCTCGCGCGTGAGGATGTGCAGGGCTTTGAGCAGTTCGATGGACTGGCCGGGGCGCAGATCAAGCTGATCGCTGGGGGCCTGGGTTTTGGGTGCGGCGGGTTTGGGTTTGGGCATGTATTGATTGTGCGGCTTAACCATCAGTGCCCCTTGTCATCCACTGAATCGTCACGAAAAAAGCGCTTGGCCGGCGCACTGGCAAGGTGGACGCACACTTGGTCCACATTGACACCAAGGGCAACCAGAGAGCGTCGCAGGGCCGGCCTTTTTTTCGGGTGGGATTGCATCACACCGGAAGCTGAAACTGTGGGCGAACTCAGTCATCCGTACCCAGCTACTCACGCACCCGCGCCTTTATCCCCAAAGCCTGCCAACCCTCTGCACCCAGCTTGTCCAATAACTCGATATTGCGCTCATAAATCTGCGATGCATCGGGGTAGGCCTGCACCGCTTTGTCGATGCTGTCTTCACGCAGCAGGTGCAGCGTGGGATAAGGGGCGCGGTTGCTGTGGTTGGCCATGTCATCGGGCTCGGTACCGGCAAATTGGTAGCGCGGATGAAAGTCGGCAATTTGCAACTCGCCTTGCAAGTCGAGGTTTTCCAACAGGCTGTCGGCCATGTCTAAAAAATCATTGAAGTCCAAAAAATCGGGCAGCAAAAAGGGCGCTATCAAGAGCGTGGTGTCGACTTCATCGACCGGTGCATTGGCCAAATACAACAACTCATCGCGCAGCATGGCCAAGCAATCTGTGGGGTCGCTGGAGTCGCAAACCGCATAGCGCACCTGCCCCTTCGCCGCCACCGCTTTGGCAAACGGGCACAGATTGAGCCCCACCACGGCGCGGGTCATCCACAACTGGGTGTCTTCGATGGCGATGCGTTCGGTGTCGGTCGGGTCAGCCATGGGACGGAGCTGCCAAGGTTTTGCGCTCCAGCGCATGTTGAATGCGCAGCGCCAGCACCAGGCCCAAAGTGGCCATGCTCAAGGTGACCACCCAAGTCCATTGCCACCCCCCCACGGCACCGGCCACCCAGGCCACCGCCAAAGGGCCGATGAATTGACCGGTGGCCGACCATTGCTGCATCCAGCCCACGGTGGTGGAGACGGTGTCTTCGCTGGGGGCCAAGCGCACGGCGCAGGCAAACAAGGTCCCCGGTATCAAACCGCCCACCGCCGAGAACAAAACCACGCAGGCGTAGCGGGCAGCAAATGGCAAGCTCAGCCCACCCCAATCCAAAAATGCACCCACCGCCCCCAAGCCCATCACCACATAGCCCGTGGCCATGGTTTGGCGTGCGCTCCACCCGCGCTGGAGCAGCCGGCCCGACATCCAGTTGCCCGAAAAATTGACCAAGGCCACCAGCGCGGTGAGCACGCCCGTCATGCCCCAAGAAATTTGGTTTTGGGTGTAGATGGTGGGTAAAAAACCAATCACCGACATCCACTGACCTGTGTAGACAGCAAACGCAAACGCAATGAGCCAAGGCCCCGGGGTGGTGAGGGTGCGCACCAACCGGTCGCGCCAACCGGCCGCAGCGGCCAGCGTCTCCTTGGGGGCCATGGGGGCAGGCCGCGACAAAGGCCGTGGCACCACAGCCCATACCGCCAGCCACGCCAGCAAGGAAACCCCACCTGCAAACATCCACCAAGTTGGCCAGTCCCACAAGCCCATGATGATGGGCCCAAGCAACAAACCCAAAGCACTGCCAAACGACATGTAGGTTCCCCACCCACCCATGCGCGCGCTGAGTTCTGCGGGCGCAACGTTTTGTCGAATCAAGGCCGGCGCGGGTGTGACCACCAGCAAAAAACCCAGACCCTCAACCCCGCGCAGCACCAGCAAGGTGATGGCGTCGGGCGCCAAGCCACCCAAGCAGCTGGCAAAAAACATCAGGCTCAAACCCATCAGCATGCATTTGCGCAAGCCCCAGTGGTCGGCGCTCAAACCCACCACCAAGCCGAGCACCATGCCGGCAAACTGCACCATCGACAGCATCAAGCCCGCTTGCATCAGGCTCATGCCCAATTCGGTATGCAGCAGGGGAATGGCGGGCGGAATTTTTCCCACATGCAAGGCGGCACTGATGCCGGCCCATATGACCACTGTGGCCGGGCTCAGGCCCGATGCCGTGTGGGTGGTCATGGCCAATGCCTGGCCAAGGCATGGGGCCAAGGCGCAGTCGATGAGGCGCACAAACGCGCATGCTCGCGGGTGGCAAAGCGGTCGGTCATGCCGGCGATGTAATCGGCCACCGCCCGCGCCCGGTTGTGCCGCTCGCGGTGCTCGGGGGGCATTTCTTGCGGCCGCTCCA
>CANJUS010000157.1:0-4856 GCA_947477505.1 Comamonadaceae bacterium
CTTGGCCACAGCATTATTTTTGGCATGTCCAACAACGCGGTGACCTGGTGGGACAACAGCCGCGCCCGCCACGTGGGCTATGTGCCCCAAGACAGCTCGGACGTGTTTCGCCAGGCTGTGTACCAAAACACCACCGAGCCCGATTTGACCGACCCTGCCGTGCAGTACCAAGGCGGTGCGTTCGTGAAGATGGGGCCGATGTGAGCGCTTGGACTCGTTTCGGCCGGTGACCCGCAACCTATTTTTCTCTCACCCTTCCCTTCAAAAACAGGAGACAAACCATGAAGAAGCGTCAACTCGTCAAATGGATCGCTGCCAGCTTGGCCATCGGGGCCTCGGCCATCGGGTTTCAGGCCCAGGCCCAAAGCAAAATGGTGCTCAAGGCATCCGATGTGCACCCCTTGGGTTACCCCACGGTAGAGGCCATCGTGCGCATGGGCAAAAAGCTCGAAACCGCCACCAACGGCCGCATTTCGATTCAGATGTACCCCTCGATGCAATTGGGTGGTGAAAAAGAAATGATCGAGCAAGCCCAGGTCGGCGCACTGCAAATTGCCCGCATCTCGGTCGGTGCCATGGGTCCTGTGGTCGACGAGGTCAATGTGTTCAATATGCCGTTTGTGTTTCGCGACGAAGCGCACATGCGCAAAGTCATCGATGGCCCGATTGGCCAAGAACTGTTGGAGCGCATGACCAACGGCCCAGGCTCGCGCTTGGTGGCGCTGGGTTGGATGGACGCGGGCACCCGCAACGTCTACGCCAATAAACCAGTGACCGCTCCGGCCGACCTCAAGGGCATGAAGATCCGCATGATGGGCAACCCCTTGTTCGTCGAGACCATGAACGCCATGGGCGGCAATGGCGTGGCCATGGGCATGAACGAGTTGTTTCCCGCCCTGCAAACTGGTGTGGTCGATGGGGCAGAAAACAACCCCCCCACCTTGCTGGCGCAAAACCATTACACGGTGACCAAGGTGATGAGCCTGACCGGTCACTTGATCATTCCCGAAATTTTCGTGTTCTCCAAAAAGTCTTGGGAAGGTTTGAGCAAGGAAGACCAGGCCTTGATCCGCAAGGTCTCGGCCGAAGCCCAAGTCGAGCAGCGCAAGTTGTGGGATGACTACACCCGCGAAGCCGAGACCAAGCTCAAGGGCTTGGGCGTGCAGTTTGTGCCAGCCGATAAACCGGCTTTCTTCAAGGCCACCCAACCGATCCGTGACAAATACGGCGCCAAGTATTCGGCTTTGATCAAACGCATCCAAGACACCAAGTAAACAGCCCATTTACAGCGTGGCCCTGCGCTGGTCGCATGGGCCACGTTTTACTTTATTGAAGACCCCGCCATGACCCTCAAACAAGCTTATGCCCAGGCCATGGAATGGCTTTATATGGCTTGCATCGTGCTCTCCGGTGCAGCCTTGGTGGTGATCACCCTCATCATTCCGTATGGGGTGTTCATGCGCTATGTGATGAACAACCCCCAGTCTTGGCCCGAGCCGGCTTCGGTGGTGATGATGGTGTTTTTTTCGTTTGTGGGTGGCGCTGCGATTTACCGGGCCAATGTGCACATTGCGGTGGAGTCCTTGCTCAATGCGGTGGCCCCACGCACGCGGGCGGCCATGTTGGTGGCGGTGGAGCTTTGCATGGCCGCCATGTCTTTGTTCATGTTGTTTTATGGCGTGCAGTTGTGCCAGATCACGTGGAACCAGTCGATGGCCGAATTCCCCGGCTTGCCTGTGGGCTTGGTGTATGCCCCCATTCCCTTGGCGGGTTTGTTGACGTTTTTGTTTTTGATCGAGCGGGTGTGGGTCGGTCACCCGCCTGAAGATTCGGTGATGTACAGCGACGAAGCTGTGGAACTGGAGTAAGCCATGGACATTTTGATACTGCTCGGTTCGTTCACTGTGCTCTGTGCCCTGGGTGTGCCCGTGGCCTATGCCCTGGGCTTGTCGGCCATTTGTGGTGCCTTGTGGATTGATCTGCCGCTGGAGGCGATCATGCTCAAAATCTCAGACGGCACCGACGATTTTTCGCTGCTGGCGATCCCGTTTTTTGTGCTGGCAGGTGGCATCATGGCCGAGGGCGGTATGGCCAACCGGTTGATCAACTTGGCCAAGGTCTTTGTGGGCTTTATCAAGGGCGGTTTGGCCTTGGTCAACATCATGGCGTCGACCTTGTTTGGTTGCATCTCGGGCTCATCGGTGGCAGACACTTCGGCCATTGGTTCGGTGATGATTCCGCAAATGGTCAAGGCTGGTTTCCCGCGCGTGTTTGCCACCAACGTGACGATTTGTGGATCGGTCCAGGCGTTGATGATCCCGCCTTCGCACAATGCCGTCATTTATTCCTTGGCTGCGGGCGGCACGGTGTCGGTGGCCCATTTGTTTTTGGCCGGCATCTTGCCAGGCCTGTTGTTTGGCCTGTGCTTGGTGGGCTTGGTGCTGTGGACATCGCACAAGCGCGATTACCCCAAAGGTGAGCCAGTGGCTCTCAAAGACATCCCCAAAATCGTCACCGACGCACTGTGGGGTTTGGTGACCATCTTCATCATCATGGGGGGCATTTTGTCGGGCGTGTTCACCCCCACCGAGTCTGCTGCGGTGGCTTGTGTGTACGCTTTTTTGGTCACCTTCTTGGTCTACCGCGACTACAAGTGGAGCGAGTTGCCCCGCATGGTGCACCGGGTGGTCAAAACCGTGTCCATGGTGATGATGCTGATTGGCTTTTCGGTGGCCTTTGGCTACATGATGACCTTGATGCAAATACCGGCCAAGATCACGATGTTCTTTTTGAGCATTTCAGACAACAAATATGTATTTTTATTTTTGGTCAACTTGCTGCTGTTGCTGCTGGGCACGTTCATGGATTTGGCGCCCATGCTGCTCATTTGCACGCCGATCTTCATGCCCGTGATCGCCAAATTGGGCATTGACCCTGTGCACTTTGGCATGATCATGATTTTGAACCTGGGCATTGGCCTGATCACCCCGCCGGTGGGGCCCACCTTGTTTGTCGGTTGCGCGGTGGGCAAGGTGACGATGGAGCAGGTCTCCAAAGAGCTGTGGCCGTTTTATGGGGCCATGTGCCTGGCCTTGCTGTTGGTGACCTATGTGCCCGCTTTGTCGCTGTGGTTGCCCGGCTTGATGAAGTAGCCCGGCCATGGCCACGGTCTTGGTCACCCATCCCCACTCGCGCCTGTCAACCTATTTTGGGGACCGTGCGCTGAGTGAGTTGCGCGGCATCGCTCAGGTGAGGCTCAACCCCACCGACCAAGATTGGCAAGGTGCTGATTTGGTCGCTGCAGCGCAAGGCTGCGAGGTGGTCATTGCATACCGCCAAACCCCGTTTGACGCAGAGGTATTTGCTGCCTTGCCGCAACTGTGGGCGGTGTGCCGCTGTGCCATGGACATCCGCACCATCGATGTGGGCGCGGCCTCGCAGCATGGCATTTTGGTCACCCGTGCCAGCGCCGGTTTTGGTACGGCGGTGACCGAGTGGGTGATGGGCGTGATGATCGATGCCGTGCGCCACATCAGTGCGGCGCGCATGCAATACCACGCGGGCCAAGAAGCCCATGCCCTGATGGGGCGCGAGTTGCGTGGCGCCACTGTGGGGGTGGTGGGGTACGGTCACATTGGCCGCCAGGTGTGTGCCTTGGCCCAGGCCTTTGGCATGCAGGTCCTGGTGCACGACCCGCATGTTCAAGTCGCAGAACCAGGCGTGTCCTTGGTGACCTGGGACAGGTTGCTCAGCGCCAGCGACCATGTGGTGTGTCTGGCCCCAGCGACCGCCGAGACCGAAAACCTGTTCAACGGCAACGCTTTTGCCCGCATGAAACCGGGCGCTTGGTTCATCAATGCCGCCCGGGGCAACCTGGTCGACGAGGACGCCTTGCGCCACGCTTTGGACAGCGGCCACTTGGCCGGGGCCGCGCTGGATGTGGGCCGTGGGCCCGATCAAACCCCCAGCCTGAATTTAGCGCAGCACCCCCAGGTGATTGCCACGCCGCACATCGGTGGGCTCACGCCCGCTGCCACCGAGCACCAGGCCTTGGAGACCGTGGCCCAAACGCGCGCCATCTTGCAAGGCCAAACCCCGCAAGGCGCGGTCAATGCCCAGCGGGCGCAGCGCTGGCGCGTTGCCACCCAAGCATCTTGAAGAAAGTTTTCGCCCATGACCGCAGCCACCCCTTTGCTGATTGCCATGCACCCGAGCGACAACGTGGCCATTGTGGCCAACGATGGGGGCTTGCCAGCGGGCAGCGCCTTGCCCGCCAACGGCCCTGGCGCTGGTTTGCTTTTGCGCGACAAAGTGCCCCAAGGCCACAAGGTGGCATTGGTTGACCTGCCCGCAGGTGCACCCGTGCGCCGCTACAACGTGGTGATTGGCCATGCGGCGCGCGACCTGCCCGCAGGCAGTTGGGTGCACGAGCGTGTGTTGCACATGCCCGATGCCTGTGGTTTGGATGGGTTGCCCAAGGCCACTTCGCCTGCGCCCGACTGGGCCCCACTGACTGGCCACAGTTTCGAGGGCTACCGCAATGCCGATGGCAGCGTGGGCACGCGCAACATTTTGGCCATCACCACCACGGTGCAATGCGTGAGCGGGGTGGTCGAGTTTGCGGTGCAGCGCATTCGCCAAGAGCTGCTGGCGCTGTACCCCCATGTCGACGATGTGGTGGGCTTGTCGCACAGCTATGGTTGTGGGGTGGCCATTGATGCGCCGGACGCGGTCATCCCCATTCGCACCTTGCGCCACATCAGCTTGAATCCTAATTTTGGTGGCGAGGTGATGGTGGTCAGCTTGGGCTGCGAAAAGCTCCAGCCCGAACGCCTCTTGCCCCCGGGCAGCATCCC
>CANJUS010000158.1:0-4848 GCA_947477505.1 Comamonadaceae bacterium
CTTTCATCGTCGTGTCTCCTGGCTCATTGGCCCATCATGCGGGCCACAAACGTGGTGCGCAAAGGCAGTTTGGCAGCGGCCAAGCGGAACGCTTCACGCGCGAGTTGCTCTGGGACACCGACGATTTCATAAAGCACTTTGCCCGGCTGAATTTCAGCCACGTAGTACTCGGGGTTGCCCTTGCCATTGCCCATGCGGACCTCAGCAGGCTTTTGTGAAATCGGCTTGTCCGGGAAGATCCGAATCCAAATGCGCCCACCGCGCTTGACGTGGCGGGAAATGGCACGGCGTGCGGATTCGATTTGGCGTGCTGTCAAACGACCACGGTCGGTTGACTTGAGGCCAAAGTCACCAAAGGCCACGGTATTGCCACGGGTGGCAATGCCTGTGTTGCGGCCTTTTTGTTCTTTGCGGTATTTGCGGCGCGCTGGTTGCAGCATGCTTATTCTCCTTTTCCGTCCGCAGCCGTGCCAGTGGATGCGGGCGCCGTTACTTTTCGAACGCGCTTAACGGTGGTTTTGGGTGCATCAGTGGCTTCAGCAGGCTTGTCGCTGCCATCCACCGGTGCGGCTTGGGTTCCTTCAGGGCGGCGTGCGCCACGTGCTGGAGGACGGTCACCCGTTGGGCGTGCGTCACGGCGCGGTCCACGGGGGCGGCGGTCGTCTTCGTTGCGTGGTTCAGGCACACCTGGTGCATCATTGCGACCCAAGGTGTCGCCTTTATAGACCCACACCTTGACACCGATCACACCATAAGTTGTTTTGGCTTCTGAAAAGCCATAGTCGATGTCAGCGCGCAAGGTATGCAATGGCACTCGGCCTTCGCGGTACCACTCGGTGCGCGCAATTTCGATACCGTTCAAGCGGCCAGCGGACATGATCTTGATGCCTTGGGCACCCAAACGCATGGCGTTTTGCATGGCGCGCTTCATGGCGCGGCGGAACATGATGCGTTTTTCAAGCTGTTGGGTGATGCTGTCAGCGATCAGCTGTGCATCGATTTCAGGCTTGCGCACTTCTTCGATGTTGACGGCAACCGGCACACCCAGGCGCTGGGCCAAGTCGCGCTTGAGGTTTTCGATGTCCTCGCCCTTTTTCCCGATGACCACGCCAGGGCGGGCCGAGAAAATGGTGATGCGGGCATTCTTGGCAGGGCGCTCGATCAGCACGCGTGAAACCGCTGCGTTTTTGAGCTTGACCTTGAGGTACTCACGCACCTTGATGTCTTCGGCCAGCATGCCGGCAAAGTCACGGTTGCTTGCATACCAACGGCTGGCCCAGTTGCGGCTGACCGACAGGCGGAAACCGGTGGGGTGGATTTTTTGTCCCATATTTTCCTAAACCTTTCAGTTGCCAACCGTCACATACACATGGCATGTGGGCTTGCTGATGCGGTTGCCACGGCCTTTGGCGCGTGCGGTGAAACGTTTGAGCGTGGCACCTTGCTCGACGTAGATGGTTTTCACCTTCAACTCATCGATATCGGCCCCATCGTTATGCTCTGCGTTGGCAATGGCCGACTCCAGCACTTTTTTAACGATGCCTGCGGCCTTCTTTTGGGTGAAGTTCAGGATATTGAGCGCCTGATCCACTTTTTTCCCTCGGATCAGATCGGCCACCAAACGGCCTTTGTCGACCGACAGGCGAACGCCTCTGAGGACTGCACGTGTTTCCATCATGGCTCCTTACTTTTTCTGGACTTTTTTGTCCGCCGGATGACCTTTGAATGTGCGGGTCAAGGCGAATTCACCCAGCTTGTGGCCAACCATTTGGTCGGTCACATACACCGGTACATGTTGTTTGCCGTTGTGCACAGCAATCGTCAAGCCGATGAACTCAGGCAGGATCACGGAGCGACGCGACCAAGTTTTGATCGGCTTTTTGTCTTTGTTGGTCACGGCTTTGTCCGCCTTGGCCAGCAAGTGGTGGTCTACAAAGGGACCTTTTTTGAGTGAGCGTGTCATGTGGCTTTACCCTTATTTCTTGCGACGCGAGACGATCATGACTTGCGTGCGCTTGTTGTTGCGGGTGCGGTAGCCTTTGGTCAGGTTGCCCCATGGGTCAACCGGAGCGCGGCCTTCGCCTGTGCGTCCCTCACCACCGCCGTGGGGGTGGTCCACCGGGTTCATGGCCACACCACGCACGGTTGGGCGAATGCCCATCCAGCGCTTGACACCGGCCTTGCCCAATTGACGCAAACTGTGTTCTTCGTTGGCCACTTCACCAATGGTGGCGCGGCATTCGATGTGGATCTTGCGAACCTCACCCGAGCGCATGCGCACCTGGGCATACGTGCCTTCACGTGCCAACAAAGTGGCAGATGTTCCCGCTGAACGTGCGATTTGTGCGCCCTTGCCAGGCTGCAACTCGATGCAGTGGATGGTTGAACCCACTGGGATATTGCGGATGGGCAAGGTGTTGCCAGCGCGGATCGGCGCTTCTGCCCCACTCATCAAGGTGGTGCCCACTTCGAGGCCGCGCGGCGCAATGATGTAGCGGCGCTCGCCATCGGCGTAACACAGCAGGGCGATGTGTGCCGTGCGGTTGGGGTCGTACTCGACGCGTTCCACCTTGGCGGCAATGCCATCTTTGTTGCGGCGGAAGTCGACCACACGGTAGTGGTGTTTGTGACCACCGCCCCGGTGACGGGTGGTGATGTGTCCATTGTTGTTGCGACCCGCTTTTTGGAACTGCGGCTCCAGCAACGGCGCATAGGGGTCACCCTTGTACAGGTGATCGCGTGTGACCTTGACCACGGCGCGGCGGCCGGGTGAGGTCGGTTTCATTTTGATGACCGCCATGATTACGCAGCCTCCCCAGAGAGGTTGAGCTCTTGCCCAGGTTTGAGCGTCACATAGGCCTTGCGAAGGTTATCGCGGCGACCCATGGAGCGGCCAAAACGCTTGCTCTTGCCTTTGATGTTGACCACGGACACACCCTTGACCTCGACTTTGAACATCAGTTCAACAGCGGCCTTGATCTCGGGCTTGGTGGCGTTTTGCAGCACTTTGAAGGTGACCGCATTGGACTTTTCAGCCACCATGGTGGCTTTTTCTGAGACGATGGGGGCCACCAACACCTGCATCAAGCGGCCTTCGTCATATTTCACAGTACTCATGCGAACATCTCCTTGAGCTGATCGATGGCTGCTTTGGTGACCAACACTTTTTTGTAGTGCACCAAAGACAAGGGATCGGCGTAACGCGGCTCAACCACCATCACATTGGGCAGGTTGCGCGAAGCCAAGTACAAGTTGTCGTCGACGTCGTCAGAGATCACCAACACCGACTGCAGGTTCATGGCTTTGAACTTGGCGGCCAGCAATTTGGTTTTGGGGGCTTCAATTTTCAGAGAGTCCACCACGGCCAGACGACCTTCACGCGCCAACTGAGAGAAGATCGCAGCCATGCCGGCGCGGTACATCTTTTTGTTGATTTTTTGGGTGAAATTCTCATCCGGGCTGTTGGGGAAAATCCGACCGCCGCCACGCCACAAGGGCGAAGAGGTCATACCTGCACGTGCCCGACCAGTCCCTTTTTGTTTAAAAGGCTTTTTCGTTGAGTGATGGACCATCTGGCGGTCTTTTTGGGCACGGGTGCCTTGGCGAGCGTTGGCCTGATAGGCCACCACAATTTGGTGCACCAAGTCTTCGTTGTATTCACGACCAAACACGGTTTCAGGCGCGTCATATTTGGACGAAGCCTGGCCTTGGTCATTGAGGAGTTCGAGCTGCATCAGTTCGCTCCTTTGGATTTGGCTTTGATGGCAGGGCGCACAGTGACAAAGCCACCTGCTGAGCCGGGCACCGCGCCGCGAATGAGCAGCAACTGACGGGCTTCGTCAATGCGAACCACATCGAGGTTTTGCGTGGTGACCGTTTCATCGCCCATGTGCCCAGACATGCGCTTGCCCGGAAACACACGACCGGGGTCTTGCGCCATTGAAATCGATCCGGGCACATTGTGCGAACGGCTGTTACCGTGAGACGCACGCTGCGAATGGAAGTTGTGGCGCTTGATGGTGCCCGCGAAGCCCTTGCCAATGGACGTGCCTTGCACGTCCACCTTTTGACCCACGCTGAACACGGCGCTGGCTGGCACAGTGGAGCCGGCAGCATACTGAGCAGCCGTTTCCGCAGTGACACGAAATTCTTGGGTGATTTCTCCGGCCTGCACACCGGCTTTGGCCAAATGGCCTGCGGCGGGCTTGGTCACACGCGAAGCTTTGCGCGAACCGAATGTGACCTGCAAGGCCACATAGCCGTCATTTTCCTGGGTTTTCACCTGGGACACGCGGTTGTTAGATACATCGACCACCGTGACAGGAACAGTGTCCCCATCATCGGTGAACAGACGCATCATGCCCACCTTGCGTCCCAGCAATCCCAATAGGGTGCTATGACTCATTGTTTTCTCCAAAACTCTCACCGCAGCCACTTCAATTGGCAGCCACGTTTGTGCGTGAAAGAAGGTTGATAATTCTCACTCATTCCAGTGAGCCTGATATTGTATCCGACTTTTGGGTTCGATACAAGCCATCAGGCCCAAAGTTTGTTTGGCCCCTTGCGAGGCCCTTTTCACTGCAACTTGATTTCGACGTCCACGCCCGCGGGCAAGTCAAGTTTCATCAGCGCGTCAACGGTTTTATCTGTGGGGTCCACGATGTCCATCAAACGCTGGTGGGTGCGGATCTCGAGCTGGTCGCGACTGGACTTGTTGACGTGCGGCGAGCGCAAGATGTCAAAACGCTTCATGCGCGTCGGCAAGGGCACAGGGCCTTTGACGATGGCGCCAGTGCGTTTGGCGGTGTCAACAATTTCGGCCGCAGACTGGTCGATCAATTTGTAATC
>CANJUS010000159.1:0-4845 GCA_947477505.1 Comamonadaceae bacterium
GAGCAACTTGCCTGGACTGAACTTTCAATTGGGTGAAGACATCGATGCCTTGCGCGCAGCGGTGCACGACTTTGCCCAAACAGAAATTGCCCCGCTGGCCGCCGACATCGACCGCAACGACCAATTCCCCATGCACTTGTGGCGCAAGATGGGCGACTTGGGTGTTTTGGGCGTCACTGTGCCCGAGGCTTATGGCGGGGCCAACATGGGTTATGTGGCCCACATGGTGGCGATGGAAGAAATCTCTCGCGCCAGTGCCAGCGTGGGCCTGAGTTACGGCGCGCACAGCAACCTGTGCGTGAACCAAATCAACCGCAATGGCACACCCGCGCAAAAAGCCAAATACCTGCCGCGCCTGATCAGTGGCGAGCATGTAGGCGCTTTGGCCATGTCCGAGCCGGGTGCGGGCAGCGATGTCATGGGCATGCAACTGCGCGCCCAAGACAAAGGCGGTTACTACCTGCTCAACGGCAACAAAATGTGGATCACCAACGGCCCCGACGCCGACACCTTGGTGGTCTATGCCAAAACTGAACCCGAGTTGGGCGCGCGCGGTGTCACCGCTTTCTTGATTGAGAAAACCATGCATGGGTTTTCTGCCGCACAAAAACTCGACAAGTTGGGTATGCGCGGCAGCCACACCGCTGAACTGGTATTTGACAACGTGGAAGTCCCCGCTGACCACATCCTGGGCGGCCTCAACCTGGGGGCCAAGGTGCTCATGAGCGGGCTCGATTACGAGCGCGCTGTGCTTGCCGCCGGCCCCATTGGCATCATGCAGGCGGTGATGGACAACGCCATCCCTTACACCCACGAGCGCAAACAATTTGGCCAAAGCATTGGCGAGTTTCAACTCATCCAAGGCAAGGTGGCCGACATGTACACCGTGCTGCAAGCCGCCCGCAGTTTTTGCTACACCGTGGGCAAAAACCTTGACGCCTTGGGCAGTGAACACGTGCGGCAAGTGCGCAAAGACTGTGCCTCGGTCATTTTGTGGTGCGCCGAAAAAGCCACCTGGATGGCCAGCGAAGGCATTCAATTGTTTGGCGGCAATGGCTATATCAACGACTACCCCATGGGTCGTTTGTGGCGCGATGCCAAGTTGTACGAAATCGGCGCAGGCACCAGCGAAATTCGCCGCATGCTGATCGGACGAGAACTTTTTTCAGAAACCATGTAAGGCGTTTCAGCTGATGAGTAAAAACCTTGAAGAACTGTTTGACCGCAACCGCCAATGGGCGGCCGAGACAGAGTCGCGCACGCCGGGCTTTTTCACCGGGCTGTTGGCGCAGCAACAACCCAAATACATGTGGATCGGCTGTGCCGACAGCCGCGTACCCGCCAATGAGTTGGTCGACTTGCTGCCTGGCGAGTTGTTTGTTCACCGCAATGTGGCCAATGTGTTGGTGCACTCCGATCTCAACGCATTGAGCGTCATTCAATACGCCGTCGACGTATTGGGCGTTCAGCACATCATTGTCGTTGGCCACAGCAATTGCGGCGGTATTCGTGCCGCCATGAACAACCAACGCGCTGGTTTGGTTGACAACTGGTTGCGCCATGTGCAAGACGTGCGCGATGCCCAAGCTGGTTTTTTGATGGGCCTGCACGAAAGCCTGCGGGTGGACGCCTTGGTCGAACTCAATGTGCTGGAGCAAGCGCGCAACGTTTGCCGCACCACCGTGGTCACAGACGCTTGGCAGCGCGGGCAAAGTGTGGTGGTGCATGGCTGGGTCTATGGCTTGCACAACGGCTTGTTGCAAGACATGGCTGTGACCGCTGACAGCGCAGACGAGGTGGCCCCCGCCCACGAGCGCGCTTTGCGCGCCTTGCACCAACGCTGGCGTGCACGCCACCAAGCCATTGCGCCCACCCCGTGAGGGCGCACGCCGAAAGCATCCCGCATGTTTCCCCAGCGACTCGACTCCGCTTTGGCTTACGACATTGCCAAGGCCATGATGGATGGGTTCAACCACCATTACCGGTTGTTCCGGGCGGAGTCGGCGCGTGCCAAGCACCGCTTTGAAACCGCTGATTGGCATGGCCAGCAACGCGCCCAGCGCGAGCGCATCCAGTTTTACGATCTGCGCGTCAAAGAGTGCTCCAACCGCTTAGAGCGCGAATTCAAAGCGCACGAACAAGCCATGGAGGTTTGGCAGCAAGTCAAACTGCACTACATCGGCTTACTCGTTGATCACCACCAGCCCGAGCTGGCAGAGACATTTTTCAACTCGGTCACCACCAAAATACTGCACCGCAGTTATTTCCATAACGATTTTATTTTTGTGCGGCCTGCGGTGAGCACCGAGTACATAGAAAGCGACGATCTCAACGCCCAGCCCACGTATTTATCGTGGTATCCCCAGCCTGATCAACTTCGGCCGGTGCTGCTGCAGATGGTGCACCACCATGGGTTGCGCCGCCCCTTTGAAAACCTAGAGCGTGACATCGATGGTGTTCTTGAGCAGTTCCATCTCATACTGGGGACCACAAAAACACGCGCCAATTTTCAAATCCAAACCTTGTCTGGCTTGTTTTATCGCAACAAAGGCGCATACCTGGTGGGCAAGGTCATCAATGGGTTTCAAGAGATTCCCTTTGCGCTGCCCATCTTGCACACCATCGATGGGCGTTTGGTGATCGATGCCGTGCTCAGTGGCGAAGATGACTTGCTCATCTTGTTCAGTTTTGCACGGGCTTACTTCATGGTCGACATGGAAGTGCCCTCGGCCACGGTGCATTTTTTGCGCGGCTTGATGCCGCGCAAGCCCAGGGCCGAGCTGTACAACGCCTTGGGCTTGATCAAACAGGGCAAAACCTTGTTTTACCGCGACTTTCTCTACCACCTGCGCCACAGCAGCGACGCGTTTCGCATTGCGCCGGGTATCAAGGGCATGGTCATGCTGGTGTTTGACTTGCCCTCTTTTCCCTATGTCTTCAAGGTCATCAAAGACTTTTATCCGGCGCCCAAAGACACCAGCCGAGAGCAAATCAAGGGCAAGTACCTGTTGGTCAAGCAACACGATCGGGTGGGGCGCATGGCCGACACCATGGAGTACAGCAATGTGGCTTTTCCGCGCGAACGCTTCAGCGATGAGTTGCTCGCCGAAATCGAACACCACGCGCCCAGCCAGTTGGAGATCACCCACAACGCCACCACAGGCAGCGCAGAGGTGGTCATCAAACACGTTTACATCGAGCGGCGCATGATCCCGCTCAACCTTTATTTGCAAGAGGCGTTTGACGCACCACAAGACCCACACTCTCAGCAGCAAATGGCCCGCAGCGTGGTCGAATACGGCAACGCCATCAAAGATTTGTTGGCCGCCAATATTTTCCCGGGTGACATGCTGTGGAAAAACTTTGGCGTCACCCGCCATGGCAAAGTGGTCTTTTATGACTACGACGAAATCGAATACCTCACCGACTGCCACTTTCGCACCGTGCCCGCCCCGCGCAACGAAGATGACGAACTGTCGGGCGAAATTTGGTACCCCGTGGGCCCACGCGATGTGTTCCCCGAAACCTTTGCCCCATTTTTATTGGGCAACCCCGCTGTGCGTGAAGTGTTCATGCAGCACCATGCCGACTTGCTCACCCCCGCATACTGGCAAAGCCACAAAGAAAAAATCCTCGCCGGCCATGTGCACGACGTGTTCCCCTACGACGCCGACAAGCGCTTGGCGCACCGGCGAACCACCGCCACCGTTTAGTTTCCACAGGAGTTTTTATGTCTGAATCCATTGTCATCGTCAGCGCTGCCCGCACCCCCATGGGCAGCTTCCAAGGCGACTTTGCCAGTTTGAGCGCGCACGACCTTGGCGGGGTCGCCATCGCCGCCGCCTTGTCTCGTGCAGGCATTGCCCCCGAGTTGGTCACCGAGGTGCTGATGGGCAACTGCCTCATGGCCGGCCAAGGCCAGGCCCCGGCCCGCCAAGCGGCGTTCAAAGGCGGACTGCCCGCCAGCGCAGGCGCGGTCACCTTGTCCAAAATGTGTGGCTCGGGCATGCGTGCGGCCATGTTTGCCCACGACATGCTGCGCGCCGGCAGCCACGATGTGTTGGTCGCCGGTGGCATGGAGAGCATGACCAATGCCCCCTACCTCATGCTCAAGGGCCGTGCGGGTTATCGCATGGGCCACGACCGCATTTACGACCACATGATGCTCGACGGCTTGGAAGACGCCTACCAACCTGGCCGCAGCATGGGCACTTTTGGCGAAGACTGCGCCGCCAAATACCAATTCAGCCGCGCCCAGCAAGATCACTTTGCCACGACCAGCGTCGAGCGGGCCAAGGCCGCCACCGCATCGGGCGCCTTTGCCAGGGAAATTGCCCCAGTGACCGCCAAAGAGCGCGGCGGCGAGCGCGTGGTCAGCATCGACGAGGGCCCTGGCAAGGTCAAGCTCGACAAAATCAGCTCGCTCAAGCCGGCCTTTCAAAAAGACGGCACCATCACGGCGGCATCCAGCTCGTCCATCAACGATGGCGCGGCCGCCATGGTGCTCATGCGCGAGTCCACAGCCCTGCAACTGGGCTGCAAACCTTTGGCGCGCATCGTCAGCCATGCCACCCATGCACAAGCACCCGAGTGGTTCTCCACTGCCCCGGTCGGGGCCAGCCAAAAAGCACTGGCCAAGGCCGGTTGGCAAGTGGCCGATGTGGACCTGTGGGAAGTCAACGAAGCCTTTGCCGTGGTTCCCATGGCCTTGATGCACGAACTCAATGTGCCACACGACAAAGTCAATGTGCATGGTGGCGCTTGCGCCTTGGGTCACCCCATAGGTGCGTCGGGTGCGCGCATCATGGTGACCTTGATTCATGCTTTGCAAGCCAAGGGTTTAAA
>CANJUS010000160.1:0-4818 GCA_947477505.1 Comamonadaceae bacterium
AAGGCTGAACAAGCAATCAAAGCGGGGGTTAAACATCATGGACCACACATCATTGGCAAAGGGTGGGCGCGCGGCGGGTGTGTCGCTGGCGGGTGTTCATGTGGGGGACGTGACTTGGTCGGCCGCGCTCAAAAACGAGTCGGCAAAAAACTGCACCTCGGGCAAATGCGCCTGCGCCAAAAAGTCGCGCCGCGCGGCTTCGACCATCACCGGCGCCCCACAGGCATAGACCTGCATGGTGCGCATGTCGGGGTGGTCTTGCAGCACCGCTTGGTGCACCAAACCAGTTCGCCCGTCCCAAGCGTCTTGTGCGGTGGCGGCACTCAGCACTGGCGTGAATTGAATGTGCGTGTGCGCTGCGGCCCAGGCCCGGGCTTGGTCGGCACGGTACAAATCAGCGCGGCTTCGACCGCCCCAATACAAATGAATGGAGCGGCTCAGCCCCCGCGCCAAACTGTCTTCAATCATGGACTGAATGGGCGCAAAGCCGGTGCCCGAGCACAGCATGACCATGGGCGAGGCGCTGTCTTCGCGCAGGTAAAAAGAGCCCAGCGGCATTTCGATTTGCCAAATTTCGCGCAGCTTCATGGGGCCAAACACATGGTCGGTGAACACCCCGCCTGGCATGTGGCGGATGTGCAGCTCCAACTGGCGCACGCCGGCGGCTTCGGGCATGGTGGCAATGGAGTAACTGCGCCGCGTGCCATCGGGGCGCAGCACGTCGATGAATTGCCCAGCGCGAAACTGCACCGGTTCATTGGCGGGCAGGCCCAAGGTGACGATGCGCACATCGGGCGTGGGCGCATCAAACGACAGCACCCGCGCGGGCATGCGCTGGGCCTGGAGGTGGCGATCGGGGTCGATCTCTTCGACCTCCACCACCAGGTCACTCAAGGGCGATGCACAGCACAGCAGCGCATAGCCTTGCGCGCGCTCAGCGTCCGACAGGTATTTGACATGGGCGTCGCCCCAGTCGACCTGGCCCGATACCACCCGGCCTTTGCAGGTGCGGCACATGCCCGAGCGGCAACTGAAAGGCATGCGCAGGCCAGCAGCCAGGCCGGCTTTCAAAATGGCTTGTCCCGGCGCGCAACTGAATTGGCTGGCGCTGGGGTGCAGGGTCACACAGTGGGTCATGGCGGTCAAAATGTCATTGCATCAATGGGGTCACCGCAGTCGCGCCGCATGGGTGCGGGACTTGGCGCTCCAAAACCGACAAGTGTTGTCGAAAAACCCCGGTCGCCCGCCTAGGGATTTACCCGGTTTGGCCCAGCGCCAGGGTGCGTGCCATGCACCAATCGGCCCAGGCCCGGGCTTTGTCGGCGGGGTTGCGCATCAAGTACGCGCTGGGGTAGGTCACCACCACCGGAATGCCTTGGTGCTGCCATACCTGGGCACGCAGCCGACCCAGTGGCAGGTTGGCCCGAGCGGTGGCATCGTGGCGCAACACCGATTGCGCCGCCACCAAACCCATGGCCACGATCACTTTGGGTTGCAACAAAGCGATTTGCCGCGCCAGGTGGGGCTCGCACATGTCGACCTCTTGCGCTTGCGGGTTGCGCTCTTGGGGTGGGGCGCATTTGATGGCTGGCGTGATGAACACACTGTGGCCCAAGGGACCCAAACCCGCGCGTTGCAGGCCCACGGCCGCCAAGATGTTGTCCAGCAGTTGACCGGCTTCACCCACCATGGGCTGGCCCTGTGCGGCATCGGCGCCGCTGGGCGCGGCCACCACCACCAGCCAATCGGCGTGGGCAGTCTGGTTGGCCTGCAGCGCATCGGGCTGGCCCCACACGGCTTGCGCGCGCGTCTGACCCAGCGCGCAGGCTTGGCATTGCTGCACCGCTGCTTGCAACTCGCCCCAACCCAGATGCGCCACGCGTTCTTGCTGGGCCTGCAACGCAACGCCATCAGGCAATTGGGCTGGCGCGTCGTCTGATGCGGCCTGCGTTGTGCCCGCCACGGGGCGGGCCAGCGCAGGGGTGCGCAGGGGTGCAAGTGGCGCAGCAATCACAGCAGGGGCAGATGGTGCCGCCGCTGCGGCTTGGGGTGCGGGCGCTGTGGGGGTTGATGCCAGCATGGACCGGTCTTTGTCTGGGGCTGAATCGGCTGGAATGGTTGCCGCTGCAGCGTGCACGGCTTGGGCTTCGCTTTGGGGCTGCCACACGCGGATGTGCATCTCCGCGAGCATGGCGCGTTGGCGGGCGTCGAGTTGCAAGCTCACAGCGTCAAGCCCATGACCAGCGCATCCTCGCGCGCACCGCGCCCGGCGGGGTAATAGTTTTTGCGCTCGCCCACGGTTTCAAAGCCCCAATGGGTGTAGATGCTGCGCGCCACTTCGTTGCTGCGGCGCACCTCCAGCCAAATGCGCTGGGCCCCCACGGTGGATGCCCATTGGCACAGGTGAAGCCACAGCACCCGACCCAAACCGCGGCCTTGGTGCTGGCGCTCTATGGTGATGTTGAGCAAGTGGGCCTCTTGCACCCCGGCCATGGCCACCACATAACCGCACAGCGCATTGTCTTGGTGCAAACACTGGGCGTGGTATCCAGCGGTCAAGGCATCGACAAAATTGCCCCGCGTCCAAGGGTGGGGGTAGACCTGTTGCTCCATCCTCACCACCGCATCCACATCGCCCACACCCATGGGCCGCAACGCCATGGCCGTGGTGGGGGGCAGCAAAGTGGAGGTAGGTGCAGGCATGGCCAGATTGTCCGACATGGCGTGGCATGGCTTGCCCCGGCCCCAACAGTGGCCTGCAATTTGGCCCAGTCTGTAACGCCCAACACTGGCCACGGCGGTTCACGCAGCGCCAGCAGCGGCTTTGGCCTGGGCGCGCTCGGCCGTGGTTTGGGCCACTTTGTCGCGCAAGTAAAGCGGCAGGGCCAGTGCGGGCGCGACTTCGGCCCCGTCGGACTGGGCCTGATCGGCCAAGCGCAGCAAGGCACTGGCCGTGGGGCTGGCGGCGATCCATGGCAGCGCCACACCGCCCACTGCTGGCAACAAGGCCTGGGCCAAGCCCACGGCCCACACCGTTTGCCCCGTCCAAGTGGGGGGCAAAGCACAGTCTTGCGGGTTTTGCACTGCCGGTGCCTGCACCGTGTGCCAGCGGCCGGCGTGGTGCTCATAAGCGGCGGTGTACAACTGGCCCATGCGGGCATCGAGCACGGCATAAAAGCGCCCCACCCCATCGCCGCCTTGCCACTGCGGGGTGTCGATCAAATAGCGTCCATCCTCGGCCAATGCCAGCAAGGTGTCGATGGGCAAGATGCCGATGCCCAAGCCAAAGGCCAACCCTTGTGCGACCGAGCAAGCCGTGCGCAGACCGGTGAAAGAACCAGGACCACGGCCCATGGCGATGACGCCCATGTCGGCCAAGTGCAAGCCTGCTTGCGCCGTCACTTGGCGCACGGCAGCGAGCAAGCCAGCAGAGGCCTGCGCCCCGCCCGGGCCTTGGTGTGACCACATCTGCCCACGGGCAGACACGGCCACCGAGAGTTGCTCGGTGCTGGTCTCGATGGCCAAGCGGTTCATGCTGGTTTCGCCGCAGCGGGCTTGGCCGCCCACACGCCGCCCAAAATGCCCAAGGTCACACACAACAAACCCCAAAGCAAATGGGGATGCAAGGGCTCACCCAGGATCAGCACCGCACCCATCGCTGAGGTGGCCGGCACCACAGCGGTGATCATGCTCGTGCGCACCGGCCCGTAGTGGCGCACCATTTGCGTGAAAGACAAGCCCGATACGACCACCGAAATGGCGCCCTGAAACAAAGCTTGTAAACCGATCTCTGACCACGATGCCTGCGACAAGGCGGAGTTGATCCAACCCAAGGCCCAAGCCAGCACATAGGCCGGAACCAAAATACACAAAGCCACCACGGTGGTGGCAATGGTGGCACGCACCGGGTCGACCTGATGGCGCTTGATCAGCACGCTGTAGCACGACCAAGTAAAGGCCGTGGCCATGAAGCACAGGTCGCCGCGCCACACACCGCTGCCATCAAAGGCCTGGCGCAAGCTGTTCCAACCCACCACGGCGTCGCCGACCAAAATCAACAGCAAGGCCAACGCTCGGCGTGGCCCGATGTGCTCGTGCAACCAAACCCAAGCGACCAAGGTGGACCACAGGGGCAAACTGCCGGTCAAAAACACCGAGGCATGTGCGGCGGGGGCCAAAAAAAACGCCGAATAAGAAAACAGCCCAAACATCACCCCACCGCTGATGCCCAAGGCCAAACTCAGGCCAAACGGCAGCGGCGAAAACCCGCCAAAACTCGATGACTGACCCGGCTGATTGCGTTGGCGTGCCACCAACCAAACCCCCCAGGGCAACAAAATCACACCCGCCCCCAAATAGCGCAGCAAGGCCAGATCAAAGGGCTGCAAGATGTGCGCGGCCGAAGCGCGCGAGATGATGATGAACGAGGTCCACACCGTGATGGTGAGGACCGCGGCCAGTGCGCCTTTTTGGGAAGCGCTCAAACGGCCCAGGCCGCGGGGAGTTGGTGTCATGCGCGGATTATCCGGGCAGCGCGGGTAGCGCGTTTGAAAAACGCTTTTATCTGTGCCAGGCTTGCAGCAAAGCGCACAAGGCTTGTTTGTCGTGACTGCCCACAGCGCACCACCGAAGCAGATAATGTGCACATGTGGATTCGATTTGCACCCCCTGTGACTTTGCTTGCACAAATTTGTTGTGCAGCATGGCTTGGCGCCCACAACCCATCGCTGTCCAAATCCCCAGCTCAGCCAACACAACGCCAGCATCCAGAAACACCCGCAGGCGAAGCGCGCGGTACCGCTAAGGCCTTCCCAACCG
>CANJUS010000161.1:0-4815 GCA_947477505.1 Comamonadaceae bacterium
ATGGGCTTGGCACTGTTTTCTGCCGCCCGCTTTTACGTGGTGAGTTGGTTGGGTGAGCGCATCACCGCCGATGTGCGGCAAGCGGTATACGCCCATGTGTTGCAGCAAAGCCCCTCGTTTTTCGAAACCACCCAAACGGGCGAAGTGCTTTCACGTTTGAGTGCAGACACGACTTTGGTTCAAACCGTGGTGGGCTCTTCGCTGTCGATGGGGCTGCGCAATGCGGTGATGGGCTCGGGTGCCTTGCTGATGCTGGTGTGGATGCGTCCCTGGCTGATGGTCCAAGTCATTGCCGTGCTGGTGCTGATCGTGCTGCCCAGCGTGTGGTTTGGTCGCCGGGTGCGCCGCTTGTCACGGGCCAGCCAAGACCGGGTGGCCGATACCAGTGCCATGGCCTCTGAGGTGCTTAACGCCATCAGTGTGGTGCAAAGCCATGGCGCCGAGCAACGTGAAGCGCGCCGCTATGAGGCCTCTACGCTGAGCGCGTTCAATACCGCTGTGCGGCGTGTGCGCGCCCGCGCTTTGCTGGTGGGCTTCATCATTATGGCCAGCAGCGCAGCCCTGCTGTGGGGCTTGTACCAAGGCACGTTGGCGGTATATGCGGGCAGCTTGAGCGCGGGTGAGTTGGGCCAAATCATTGTGTACGTGATCTTGCTGGCCAGTGCGTTTGCGGTGCTGGGCGAAGTCTATGGCGACTTGTTGCGCGCCGCCGGTGCCACCGAGCGGCTGATGGAGTTGCTGCACACCGAGTCTGCCGTTGTCTCTCCAGCGCAACCACTGAGCGCCCCCTGGCCCCAAGCGGGCGCTGAACTGGCCTTGCATGGCGTGGGGTTTCACTACGCCTCGCGCCCACTCACGCTGGCCATTGATCAACTCAGCGCCCATGTCCAAAGCGGACAAACGGTGGCCGTGGTCGGCCCCAGTGGCGCGGGAAAAACAACGCTGTTTGACTTGTTGCTGCGCTTTCACGACCCGCAAGTGGGCCACATCGACATCGATGGCGTGCCCATCCACCGCATGGCTTTGCACGACTTGCGCGCGCGCATAGGCATCGTGCCGCAAGAGCCTGTGATTTTTTCGGGCACAGCCTGGGACAACATTCGCTATGGTCGACCTGATGCCAGCGACGCCGAAGTCATCGCTGCTGCCCAAGCGGCCTACGCGCACGAATTTTTATCCGAACTGCCTGAGGGCTACGACAGCTTTTTGGGCGAACGCGGTGTGCGCTTGTCGGGTGGGCAGCGCCAACGCTTGGCCATTGCGCGGGCCATTTTGAAGAACCCGCCGCTGCTGCTGCTCGACGAGGCCACCAGTGCCTTGGACGCGCAAAGCGAACGCATGGTGCAAGCCGCGCTCGAACGCGCCATGCACAACCGCACCACCTTGGTCATCGCCCACCGATTGGCCACGGTGCAAAAGGCCGATGTGATTTGGGTGCTCGATCGCGGGCGATTGATCGAACAAGGCACCCACGCCCAGCTGATCGCCCAAGGCGGGCTGTATGCCAGCTTGGCTGCGTTGCAATTTCAGTCCAGTTGATGTGTCAGCTTGCGCATGGATTGCTCAGGCAACCGCTTTGCCGGTCGCCGCAGCACCGGCTTGGAGCTGCGCCTGATTGGGCAACCACAACACGATCAAGGCGCTCACACAGGCGATGGCCGACATGGTCAGCATCAGGCTGGTAAAGCCTGATGCCTTGATGAAAGGCCCCAACACATACACCGCCAATGAGCTGATGCCAAACGACACGGCAATGCGAACGCCACTGACGCGCGAACGCATGGAGTTGTCGATGTAGCGCACCACCATGGTTTCGTTGAACGGGATGGATGCAAACACCGACACCATGTAGGCGATGGCCGCCACATACCAAAGCCAACCCGTGGTGTGGGCAGCCAGGTAAAACACCATCACCTGCATGGCCAGCACACCCAAGAACAAGGGCTTGACGGCCACCTTGTCGAGCAAGCGACCCACCACCAATTGGGCCAATGAAGCCACCGCATAAATGCCCGCCAGCAAAAACCCAATTTGGGCCGGGTCGGCCACCAAACCATCCAGCCGCTCGACCATCAATTGCGCGTTGCCGTTGGTGGTGAAATTGAACAATAAACTGCCCGTGGTGGCACTGGCCACCATCACGACAAAAGTGCGTATGGCCAAGTGACGCGGCAAATGTACTTGGGTAGGGGCTTTGCGCGCCGGCGCCGCATGCTCAGCAGGGGCACAGCGCGCAAACCAAAAACCACATGCGATAGACACCACACCTGGCACCACAAAGGCCATGCGCCAGCCAAAGTACTTGACCAACAAACCGGTGGACAAGGCGGCCAAGGCAATGCCCAGATTGCCTGCCAAACCGTTGAACCCAATGGTGCGCCCGGGGGTGGTGGAGTTTTGCACCAGCAGCGGAATGCCCACCGGGTGGTAAATGGCAGAAAACGCACCCAGCACCGTCAAGGCCACACCCATTTGCCACGGGCTTTGGGTCAGCGCAACAACGATGGCACTGACCCCCATGCCATGGAAAAAAATCAGCATCATGCGCCGGCGCCCCCACAAGTCACCCCAGCGCCCGGCCGGCACCGAAGCCAGACCAAACATCACAAAAGCCCCTGTGGTGTAGGGCATCAAGTCCTCCCAGCGCGCCACGCCAAAGTCGGTCGCGATCGCGGCAACCGCCGTGGCAAAGATCAGCAAGAACAAATGGTCCAGGGCGTGGGCAAAGTTCAATAAAAAAGCAGGGGTGCGGTTCATGCGGGTCATTGTCATCGAATTCACAACCCCAAATCGACCCAGCACGGGGCCACAAAATCGGGGTTTTCAAAACCCCCTTGGCGGCGCATGGGGTAACCGCGTGGGTTGCACACCACCCGCGTACCGCCCAGCCCATAGTCAAAACTGCTGTGCGTGTGACCGTGCACCCACAGCGCGGCGCGGCCCATCCAGTGTTCCAAATTGGAACCAAAGGCGGCACTGCCCAGATCGCTTTGGTACATGGGTGCGGTGGAGCGAAAGCTCGGGTAGTGGTGGGTCACCACCACGGTGCGCTTTGGTGGGGTTTGCGCCAAGGCAGCGTCGAGCCAGGCACGGCTGTGGCGATGGCGCTCCAAGGTATCCATGGGCTGCAACTTGCCCTGCCCTGCCAGCCCATGATCAGCCCCGCGTTGGCCCACGGCAATGGCGCGGTAGTCGACCATGGTGCGCCGCGCCACCGCCATGGCCGCGTCGCGTTGATCGGCACCAAACAACTCAAAATCGGTCCACAACGTGGCACCCAAAAAACGCACCCCGTCAATGTCGATATGGTCGTTTTCTAAAAAATAAACGCCCAGTTGCTGCGCGCGCGTGCGCATCAGTTGCAGCCCCAGGTCCCAGTCGCCGTCATACAGTTCGTGGTTGCCTGCCACATAAACTATGGGTTTGTCGGGGAAAGTCTCGCGCGCCCACACCAGGCCTTGCACGCCCACGTGGATGTCGCCAGCGAGCACCACCACATCGACACCACGGTCGATGCGCTGCGCGCCCTCGAGCGCATCCATCGGTGCAAACTCCACATGCAAATCCGACAGCACCAACAAACGCATGGCTTTCAGGTCCTTTTCCATTGATTGAAATCCCCCCGGACCCCGGGCGAATCCCCATGGTCAACGTGACAGGCCATGCTACCCTTTTCGCATGCCCCACGCCCCCGCACCCGCCGATTGGATTGACTCGCGCCACGCCGCACGCAGGCTTGCCCTGACCTTGGCCATCATGACCTTGGGTTGCAGTTCCATGTACGTGGTGGCCGTGGTGCTGCCGGCGGTACAAACCGAATTTGGCGTGGGTCGCGCCGACGCTTCACTGCCCTACACACTGATGATGGTGTGCTTTGGCTTGGGCGGCATTTGGATGGGCCGCTTGGCCGACCGCATGGGCATTCAAAAAGTGCTGTGGCTGGGCTCGGCGGGCATTGTGGCGGGCTTTGTGGCCGCGGGCATGGCCCCCAATATCTGGGTGTTTGTGTTGGCGCATGGCCTGTTGCTGGGCTTGTTGGGCAGTTCGTCGACTTTTGCGCCTTTGCTGGCCGACACATCGCTGTGGTGGAACAAGCGCCGTGGCATTGCGGTGGCGGTTTGCGCCAGTGGCAATTACTTGGCCGGCAGCATTTGGCCCACCCTGACGCAGTGGGGCGTAGAGCATTGGGGCTGGCGCACCGCGTATGTGGTGCTGGGCCTGGTGTGCGGTGTGGGCATGGCCTTGCTCGCCTTTGGCATGCGCCAGCGCCCGCCCTTGTTGGCTGGCCCGACCCAAGGCAGCGTGCAAGCTTTGGCTTCGCAGCGGCCTTTTGGACTGAGCGTGGGCACGGCTCAAGCCTTGCTGTGCGTGGCCGGATTGGCCTGTTGCGTGGCCATGTCCATGCCCCAAGTGCACATCGTGGCTTATTGCACCGACCTGGGGTTTGGCGCGGCACGCGGTGCTGAAATGCTCTCGCTCATGCTGGCCTGCGGCATCGCCAGTCGCCTCATTTCAGGGGTGATATGCGACCGCATTGGCGGCTTGCGCACCCTCATGCTGGGCTCGGTCTTGCAAGGCATTGCATTGCTGATGTTTTTGCCTTTTGATGGCCTGGTGTCGTTGTATGTGATTTCAGCCATGTTTGGCTTTTTCCAAGGCGGCATCGTGCCGTCTTACGCCATCATCGTGCGCGAGTATTTCCCGCCCGAGCAAGCCGGCCAACGGGTGGGCGCGGTGATCATGGCCACGATGCTGGGCATGGCACTGGGCGGATGGATGTCGGGCAAGGTCTACGACCTGAGTGGTTCCTACCAT
>CANJUS010000162.1:0-4783 GCA_947477505.1 Comamonadaceae bacterium
TCCAAACCAACACCTGTCACGCGCACCATCACCTGTCTGACGGCAAGCCAAGCACTCAAGTTTGGCTCCAGGCCTGCAATTGGCGCACATAGTCACCCTTGGCCATCAACAACAAATCACAAAACTCGCGCAATGCCCCGTGCCCCGCCTGGGCCCGGGTCACATGGTGGGCAATGGCCAAAACCTCTGTGTGTGCGCCCGGTGGTGCACAGCTCAAGGCACTGCGCAACAACAGCGGCAAGTCGGGCCAATCGTCGCCCATGGCCGCTGATTGCGCCCATGTCAAACCCAACGCCATGAGCACCTCTTGGGCCACCACACACTTGTCATGGACCCCATAAAAAGCCCGCGTGATGCCCAAAGCCGTCAAGCGCCCTCGCAACGGTGCGCTGTCGCGACCGGTGACCACCACGACCTCCAGCCCCGCTTGGCGCAACAACTGAATGCCCATGCCATCCAGGGTATGAAACCGCTTGATCGACTCTCCTTGCGCGTCCAAGTAAAGACCGCCGTCGGTGAACACGCCGTCGACATCCAAAAAAACCACGGACACACTTTGAGCTTTGAGGAGCAGCTCGGTAGAAAATTGTTGTGTCGCCTGCATCAAATCACCTTGGCCCGCATCAAGTCGTTGCTATTGAGAAAACCACACAAACGTTGCTGTTCATCGACCACCAACACACTGGTGATGCGGTGCAACTCCATGAGTTGTGCGGCATCTACGGCCAAAGCATCGGCAGAAATGGTGCGCGGGTTTGCATGCATGACCTCTTGTGCGCGAATGGTTCGCAAGTCTTGCCCTTTTTCAACCAGGCGGCGCAAATCACCGTCGGTAAAAATGCCCATCACATGGCCTTGCTCATCGGTGATGGCGGTGGCACCCAAGCCCTTTTGACCCATCTCACGCATCAGCTCGGTCAATCCCGCTTGTGGCCGAACGGTTGCTATTTGTGGGCCGGTTCGCATCACATCCGATACATGGGTCAACAACTTGCGACCCAATGCGCCACCCGGGTGTGACCTGGCAAAGTCTTCGGCCTGAAATCCGCGCGCATCCAACAGCGCCACCGCCAATGCGTCCCCCAACGCGAGTTGCGCCGCGGTACTGGCCGTGGGTGCCAAATTGAGGGGACAGGCCTCTTGGACCACGCTGCAGTCCAGCACTGCGCTGGCGTACCGCGCCAATGTGGACCCTTGCCCTGCGGTGATGGCCACCACTGGCACGCCTTGTCGTTGCAAAAAGGGCAACAGCACCAACACCTCTTCGCTCTCACCGCTGTTGGACAAGATCAGGGCCACGTCGGTGTTTTTGACCATGCCCAAATCGCCATGGCTGGCTTCCGCCGGGTGCACAAACATGGCCAGCGTACCGGTCGACGCCAGGGTAGATGCAATCTTGCGACCAATGTGGCCACTTTTGCCAATGCCCATGACCACCACCCGACCAGACGCTTGCAAAATCGTTTGCACCGCGCGCACAAAGGCAGGCCCCACCTTGGGTTGCAGATCCGATATGGCTTGGGCCTCAATGGCCAAAGTGCTGCGCGCCAAGGCAATGATGCGCTCTGGTTCGCGCGTGGCACCACTGATGTCGGGAATATTTCGGGTCATACAACCATTCTATAGAGGCAGTTCATGGTCTGGCCACTCTGATTTTTATCGGTGCGATTTATTTGCCAATGCAAAAACGAGAAAAAATTTCACCCAATAAATCATCGGCTGTGAACTCACCGGTGATGCTGGCCAAGGCCTGCTGCGCCAAACGCAACTCTTCAGCCACCACCTCCAGCGCCAAGCGCTGGCTGTGCAAGCCCTGCTGCGCGCGCGCTAAATGCTGTTGCACGGTTTGCAAGGCTTGCAGGTGTCGGCCTCTGGCGCTGTACTCGCCCACATCCGACGCAGATTGCCGCCCCACTGTGGCCAACAAGGCTTGCTTGAGTTGCGCTAGCCCAGCCCCCGTTTGTGCGGAAATCCAAATTTCGTCCTTACCCTCGGGCGGTGTGGTGTTCCTTGGCAACAAGTCCATCTTGTTCCAAACCTGTAAGCACACTTGGTGTGCGCCCAACCGCTGAAAAATATGGTTTTGAATTTGTGCATCGCGCTCGGTATAGGCACTCACATCACGGCGCGATAAATCATGCAAGAACAACACGGCATCGGCTTGGTCAATGTGTTGCCAGGCGCGATCAATGCCGATTTTTTCAACCGTGTCGATGGCCTCTTGCTGTCCATCGCGCAAGCCTGCGGTGTCCACCACATGTATGGGCACGCCATCCGCATGGATCGTTTGGGTCAAGGCGTCTCTGGTGGTGCCGGGGATGTCGGTCACGATGGCGGTATCTTGCCCGGACAAGGCGTTGAGCAACGCGCTTTTTCCGACATTGGGCTGCCCAGCGATGACCAAGCGCAAACCATCACGCAACAAAGCGCCTTGGCGTGAACGCTCATGCAAGGCGTGGCATTGCAATAGCAAATTTTGGATTTGTCCTTGGGCATCGGCCTGCTGTAAGAAGTCAATTTCTTCTTCTGGAAAATCCAGTGTCGACTCCACCAAACTGCGCAGTTGGGTCAACCCCTTCAACAAGGCATGGACCTCTTTTGAAAAAGCGCCGCCCATCGATCGGCTGGCGCTGCGCACCGCAGCCTCAGAACTGGCATCGATCAAATCAGCCACCGCTTCGGCTTGCGTCAAGTCTATTTTGTGATTGAGGTATGCGCGCTCGGTGAATTCTCCGGGCCGGGCCAAGCGCATGCGACGCACATGCACGTCTGGCCCAAAGGTCTGCGCGCTTTCTAGGCAACGCTTGATCAACATTTGCATGACGACCATGCCCCCGTGACCTTGCAGCTCGAGCACATCTTCACCGGTATAACTGTGTGGGGCAGGAAACCACAAGGCGATCACCTGGTCAATGGGCTCATGGTGCTGATCAAACACCGTGAGCAAGGTGGCAACGCGCGGGCTCAGGGCTTGACCCACTATATGCGCCATCCATGCTTGCAAGCCTTGGCCGCTGATGCGCACGATGCCCACAGCACCCCGGCCAGGGGCGGTGGCCATGGCCACGATCGGATCTGACCAAGCACTCAGCATCTTGTGTGTGCCCGCTCAACCATGCGCCAGCCTTTCAATGGGGCCAGCGCACCTGGGCTCATTTGCCCAACACACCCATTTGCTTGTTGATCAGCCATTGCTGTGCGATCGACAAAATATTATTGGTCAACCAATACAAAACCAAACCGGCGGGGAACACAAAAAACATCACGCTGAAAGCCAACGGCATGATCCACATCAGTTTGGCCTGGACCGGGTCTGGCGGCGTGGGGTTCAACCAGGTTTGCAACATGGTGGTTGCCGTCATCAGTACCGGCAAGATATAAAAGGGGTCTTTGGCGGACAGGTCATGGACCCACAAAATCCAAGGTGCATTGCGCATTTCGACGGTGGACAGCAGAACCCAATACAAGGCGATGAACACCGGGATTTGAATGGCAATGGGGAAACACCCGCCCAAAGGATTGACCTTTTCTTCGCGGTAAATTTTCATCATCTCCATTTGCATTTGCTGCGGCGTGTCTTTGAGCCGCTCGCGCATTTCCATCACCTTGGGGTTGATGGCCTTCATTTTGGCCATGCTGCGATAGGCCTGTGCATTGAGCCAATAGAACGCCATTTTGAGCATCAGCACCAAGGCCACAATGGACCAACCCCAGTTGTGCAACAACTGGTTGAGGTTATCGAGCAGCCAGTAAAGTGGCTTGGCCAATATGGTCAGCCAGCCATAGTCTTTGACCAACTCCAAGCCCGGGTAAAGTGCCTCGAGCTTTTTTTCTTCCTGTGGGCCGACATAAAACTGCGCGTTGATCTTTTGACTTTGGCCGGGTGCAATTTCTTTCAGTGTCGCGATCATGCCCACGGAATACAAATTGTTGTCCACCTTGCGCGCAAAAAATTCGCGAGGCAAGTCGTTGGGCAGTATCCATGCCGAGGCAAAGTAGTGTTGAACCATGGCCACATAGCCTTGATCGGCCTTCTTTTCAAAATTGGCTTTGTTCTTTTCGATTTCTGAAAACTCAACCTTTTGGTATTTTTGCGCTGGTGTGTATATCGCGGGCCCAGTGAACGTGGAATAAAAGGACGACTCTCCTGGGGGTGGATTGCCATCGCGCAGCAACTGCACATAAAGTTGCGGGGCTAGCGCGGTTGCGCCCTGATTGACCACTTCGTGCTCTACGGTCATGGCGTAACTGTGGCGCGCAATGGTGTAGGTTTTGATCAGTTGGACTTGGTTGATCACATCCGATGCAAATCGCACTTTGATTTCGGATTCACCCTCTTTGAATGCCGTTGGGCCACTCACCCAGTTGTAATTTGTTTTGTGCGTGGGCATGGCACCTTGTGGCGCTATCAAGCCCGACTGCGACAGGTACAACCGCGCTTTGCTCTGATCCAGTAACACCACCGAATGCTCGGGGTTTTCTGCGTCACTGTATTTAAGTAATTCTGTTTTGATCAGACTCGCGCCTTCTGTGTCAAAGCTGAGTTTGAGCAAGTCCGTTTGTATGTCCACTTTCTGCCGTTGAACAGGCTGGCTTTGTGTGGTTTGGTTGGGCACATTGCCCGCCATGGTGTTGCTTGATGCGGGCACATCATTGGCTTTGTTGTCGCTGGCCCCTTTGTCAGCGGGCTTGGTTGAAGGCGCCTCAGCCGTTTTGACTGGCGCAGGAAAAAAAGTGGCGGGCTTGCCGTTGTGCAACTGCCATTGGTCCCACAACAAGACCA
>CANJUS010000163.1:0-4780 GCA_947477505.1 Comamonadaceae bacterium
CCTTGGTGCGCGCGGCGGTGCTGGCGGTCTCCAAAATCGCGTTGCCGGTCAAGGCACTGGCAAGGGACACGGCGGTGGGGGCTTGGTTTGTGGGGGTTGCAACTGTCTGGGCCACAGTCCCAGTTGCAGAGTTTGTGCTGGTGTTGGTGCTTGCAGAGGTGCCGGTGCCTGTATCGGCCTTGGGCTGGTTGCCCAGCGCCGCTGCCATGCCCACGGCACCGACCATGCCCAGTGCGGCGGCACCCATGCCGCCACTGGCGGCGGCCCCGGCCGATGTGGCGGTGGCCGCCGCGCTGGCAGGTGCAGCAGATGCGGCCGTGGTCCCAGCCGGTGCAGTGGGCAGTGCCTCCGCAGTGGGTGGCGTGAGCGTGGTGAATTGGGTTTTGTGCCAAGCAAAGTCGCCCATCGCTGGGTCGGCGCTGCTGAGCAACTCTTGCGGCCAGTCGTCGGCCTGACCGCGCCAGTAAAGCAATTGGGCATCGGTGCCGGCCAAAGCTTGGCCGGCCTCAGGGCCGTCCAAACGCCAGCTGTCGGGCCCGAAATCGAGTTGCAACTGGCTGCCCGGTGCGGCAAAAAATCCGCTCAACACCAAGGTGGCGTTTTGCGCGGTGTGCAGCCACACGTCGTTGCCTTGGCGCAGCACCACCAGTTGTTCGGCCACTTCTGTGGGCAGTGAGCTGTCAGAGGCGTCGCCCAGGGCGCGGCCAATGCGGTAGCGCTTGGGCGAGTGCACCTGCAAGGTCTGGGTTTGGCCGCTGTGCAAGGCCATGGGGCTTGTGTCGGTCAGCGCCGTTGACCCGGGCTTGACGGAGGGGGCCGCTGGCCCATGCGGGGGCGAAATGTAAACACCCAAGGGGCTGCCCTCCATGGCAGTGGTGGGCGTGGGCAGACGGTTGACCCCTTTTGGAAGAGGGGTTTTCTTCGTGGACATTGGGTTTCTCGGGCACTTGTCCCCGACGCCCGTGAAGGACAACGCGAACAATGGTGCAGTTCATTGCATAAAACCTTGATTGTTCACTAAAAATAACAAAATAAGCAATATCCGAACATATTAGTATGTTTGTGTTTTTTAGACTAACAATTTGTTACAAATGGGATCGCTTGGGCCGGCCAAGCTGATCGCTGGCGCGGTCAAGCCGGGCTTGCTTGGGTATCGGCAAGCGCCAAAATGTGTGAGTTATGTTGAGCGTTGGGTCCCGCGCCCAAGCGGGAATTGGCCCGGCAGCGGGCCAAAAAAAAGGCCCTTTGCAGGGCCTGGGGGTTTAGGCGGCTTGGACAGCCGGCCCGCTGGTGGCGTGGCCTTTGTAGTCGGTCCAGCACTGGCGGGTGAAGTCGTACAACTTGCAAGCGCGCGCGGTTTGGAAGTACCAGCGCCATGAAAAAGGTTGCACGATGATGCGTCCGGGCAACAGATTTTCCAGTTTGGCCTGGGCCTGCTTGAGTTTGTACAACGGAATGCTCATGTCCACATGGTGTGCGGTGTGCTCCATGATGTGGTGCATCAAAGCGCCAATTTGGAACGGAAAGGTCAGGTGCACGGTGGTGGAGACAAAGGGCTGGGCCTTGGACCATGCGCTGCGGTCGTCATGCCAAGACACTTTGACATGGGTGTGGTGGACGTACACCACAAAGCCGATCATGGCGCACCAAAACAAAAAAGGCACCACGCCGCCCATGAGCAGCACCAGGGGGATGGACTGGTCAAAGGCCACAGCACCTGCGATCAATGCGCCCAGCCAAACGGCGGCAAAGGCGCTGACCAAGCAGCTGTCTTTGGTGAAGATTGGACGGCGGGTGGGCATCTCTTGGGCGCTGGGGAAAATCATTTTTTTCCACCAAATTTCGATCATGTAGTACAGACCCGGTGCCCAGCCACTGCGGTACATGCGGTCGAGCCAGCGCCCCATGGGGCTGAGTTGGGCAAATTCGTCTTGGGTCAAGGGGGCCCAGACGAAGTCAAAGCCCTTGAGGTTGGTGTAACCGTGGTGCACCACATTGTGGCCAATGTCCCACAAACTGAAGGTGGTGAGTGAAGGCAAAAATGCGATGCGCCCCAGCCATTTGTTGAGGCCACGGTGCGGTGTCAGGCTTTGGTGGCAGGCATCGTGCCCAATGATGAACAAACGCCCGATCATGAAACCAGCACACACCGCGCACACCAGCTTGGCCCACCAAGCGTCCAAGGCGATGGTGCCCAACATCAACGCCGCCCAAATGGACAAATCAATGACCAACAAAACCAAGGCGCGTGCGGTGGTGCGCTCGGACAAAGGGATCAGCCATTCCCGGATGATTTTGCGGTGTGGAAGGGGTTCGTGGGGCGCGATGGGCTGTTCGGTAGGGGTCATCATGGTTGCGTTCAAGCGCGGTAAATCAGCGTGAAAAACAAATGAGCGTCAAGGCCCAATGGACTGATTCTACAAAACCGCTCACAAAGACTCATGTAGAGGGGCTTTGGTACCCATGCGCAGGCAAGGGCGGGTCACAAGGCAGACATGGGTACGTGTCAAAATGATTGCCATACCCCAAAGGACATGTGCATGCTATACCGCTCGACCAAGATCGTTGCCACCCTCGGCCCAGCCTCCAATACCCCGGAGATATTGGAGCAAATGATCCGGGCCGGGGTCAATGTGGTGCGGCTCAATTTCAGCCACGGCAGCGCGCAAGACCACATCGACCGCGCCCTGATGGTGCGCGAGGCAGCCAAACGGGCTGGGCGCGAGGTGGCGATCATGGCCGATTTGCAAGGGCCCAAGATCCGCGTGGGCAAGTTTGCCCAGGGCAAGGTGATGCTCGAGGCCGGGCAACCCTTTGTGCTGGATGCGTCGCGCACCGAGATGGGCGACCTGCAAGGGGTGGGGTTGGATTACAAAGAGTTGCCACGCGATGTGGTGGCCGGCGACCTGTTGCTGCTCAACGATGGCCTGATTGTGCTGACCGTGGACAAGGTGCACGGCGAGCAGGTGCACACCACGGTCAAGATGGGCGGCGAGTTGTCCAATAACAAGGGCATCAATAAAAAGGGCGGTGGCTTGACCGCCCCGGCCTTGACCGGCAAAGACATGGAAGACATCAAAACAGCGATGTCGTTTCAGGCCGACTATTTGGCGGTGAGCTTTCCCAAAAATGCCACCGACATGGAAATGGCGCGACAGTTGGCCAATGTGGCGGCCGCCCAATACAAACACAAGCCGGGATTGATCGCCAAGATTGAGCGCGCCGAGGCCATTCCCCGCTTGGAGGAAATTTTGCGCGCCTCTGACGGCATCATGGTCGCGCGCGGCGACTTGGCCGTGGAGGTGGGCAATGCCACCGTGCCTGCGCTGCAAAAGCGCATGATCAAGATGGCGCGCGAAATGGACAAGGTGGTGATCACCGCCACCCAAATGATGGAGAGCATGATCACCAACCCGGTGCCCACCCGCGCTGAGGTCAGTGACGTGGCCAACGCCGTGCTGGACGGCACCGACGCGGTGATGCTCAGCGCCGAAACCGCAGCGGGCAAATACCCGCTGGAGACGGTGGTGGAGATGGCCCAAATTTGCCTGGCCGCCGAGTCGGCCGAGTTGGTGGAGTTGGACGACGACTTCACCGGCAAGACATTTACCCGCATCGACCAAACCATCGCCATGGGGGCGCTGTTCACCGCCCACCATTTGGGGGCCAAGGCCATCGTCGCCTTGACCGAATCGGGCTCCACGGTGCTGTGGATGAGCCGCCACCGCATCCACATCCCCATTTACGCCTTGACAACGCAGCAAAGCACCCAGCGCAAGATGGCGCTGTACCGCAATGTGCGCCCTTTGCTGATGGACACCAGCGCCGACCGCGATACCGCTTTGGCCCAGGCCGAGGCGCATTTGAAGTCGCGCGGCATCATGCAAGCCGGTGATGTGTACGCCATCACCTGCGGCGAGCCCATGGGCTCGCCAGGGGGCACCAATATGCTCAAAATCTGCAAAGTGGCATGACCGGGCCCTGTCCTAAAATACAAACAGTCAAAAACACCAAGGAATCCCTGTGGCCATAGTTTCCATGCGCGAACTGCTTGACCATGCCGCTGAGCATGGCTACGGCATCCCCGCCTTCAACGTCAATAACCTCGAACAAGTGCAAGCCGTGATGGCCGCCGCCGACGAAACCGGCGCACCGGTCATCTTGCAAGCCAGCGCGGGTGCGCGCAAGTACGCCGGCGAGCCCTTCATCAAGCATTTGATCCAGGCTGCTGTGGAGTCTTATCCGCACATTCCACTGGTCATGCACCAAGACCATGGGCAAAACCCGTCGGTGTGCGAAGGCGCCATCAAACTGGGCTTTAGCTCGGTGATGATGGACGGCAGCTTGGAGGCCGATGGCAAAACCATTGCCAGCTACGAGTACAACCTGAACGTGACCAAAGAGGTGGTGGCCATGGCGCACAAGTTGGGCATCACCGTGGAAGGTGAGCTCGGTTGCCTGGGCTCGCTCGAGACCATGAAGGGCGACAAAGAGGACGGCCACGGCACCGACGCGACCATGACGCGCGAACAATTGCTCACCGACCCCGAGCAAGCCGCCGACTTTGTCTTGCAAACCCAACTCGACGCTTTGGCCATTGCCATTGGCACCAGCCACGGCGCATACAAGTTTTCGCGCAAGCCCACCGGCGACATTTTGGCCATTGACCGCATCCAGGCCATCCACAAGCGCATCCCCAACACCCACTTGGTGATGCACGGCTCGAGCAGCGTGCCGCAAGACCTGTTGGCCAAGATTCGCCAGTTTGGTGGCGACATGA
>CANJUS010000164.1:0-4776 GCA_947477505.1 Comamonadaceae bacterium
GCCTGTTCCATGCTGCCCTACCCCAGCGGCAAGCTGCACATGGGCCATGTGCGCAACTACACCATCAACGACATGCTCACCCGCCACCTGCGCATGAAGGGCTACAACGTCTTGATGCCCATGGGCTGGGATGCCTTTGGCCTGCCCGCCGAAAACGCCGCGCTGAAAAACGGTGTGCCACCCGCCAAGTGGACCTACGAGAACATCGCTTACATGAAGCAGCAGATGCAGGCCATGGGTCTGGCCATCGACTGGTCGCGCGAAGTGGCTACTTGTGACGCAAGTTATTACAAGTGGAACCAGTGGCTGTTTTTGAAGATGCTGGAAAAAGGCATCGCCTACCGCAAGACCCAAGTGGTGAACTGGGACCCGGTGGACCAAACCGTGCTCGCCAACGAGCAGGTGATTGACGGCAAGGGCTGGCGCACCGGTGCGGTGGTGGAAAAGCGCGAAATCCCCGGCTACTACCTGAAGATCACCGATTACGCGCAAGAGCTGCTGGACCATGTGCAGGTCGGTAACCCCAAGGCCACCTTGAACGGCTGGCCCGACAAGGTGCGCTTGATGCAGGAGAACTGGATTGGCAAGTCCGAGGGTGTGCGGTTTGCGTTCACCCACGACATCCAAGGTGCTGATGGCCAATTGATTCAAGACGGCCGCATGCACGTGTTCACCACCCGTGCCGACACCATCATGGGCGTGACCTTTTGCGCCGTGGCCCCCGAACACCCGTTGGCGCTGCATGCAGCGGCCAGCAACCCGAAGTTGGCAGCCTTTTTGGAGGAATGCAAAGAAGGCGGCACGACCGAGGCCGAACTGGCCTTGAAAGACAAGGTGGGCATGCCCACGGGCTTGCAGGTGACGCATCCATTGACGGGCGCGCAAGTCGCGGTTTGGGTCGGCAACTACGTGCTGATGAGCTATGGCGATGGCGCGGTCATGGGCGTGCCCGCGCACGATGAGCGTGACTTTGCGTTTGCCTTGAAATACCAGTTGCCGATCAAGCAGGTGGTGGGGCAGGCGGCCGCTGCGGCCAACACCTTTGACGCCACGCATTGGCATGACTGGTACGCCACCAAAGACGGCGTTTGTGTCCACTCTGGCGACCTCGATGGCCTGAGCTTCAAAGCGGCCGTCACCAAAGTGGCCGATCAGTTGCACGCCAAAGGCCTGGGCGAGAAAAAAATCACCTGGCGTTTGCGCGACTGGGGTGTGAGCCGCCAGCGCTACTGGGGTACCCCGATTCCCATCATCCATTGCGACGAACACGGTGCCGTCCCGGTGCCTGAACAAGACCTGCCCGTGGTGCTGCCGCAAGACTGCATTCCCGACGGTTCGGGCAACCCACTGCACAAACACGAAGGCTTTCACCATGGTGTGGTGTGCCCCACTTGCGGCAAACCAGCGCGGCGTGAAACCGACACCATGGACACCTTCGTTGATTCGAGTTGGTATTTCATGCGCTATTGCGACCCGACCAACACCGACGCCATGGTGGCCGAGGGCACGCAGTACTGGATGCGAGAAGGCGAAAAAGCCAGCGGTGGCAGCGGCATGGACCAGTACATCGGCGGCATTGAGCACGCTATTTTGCACCTGCTGTACGCGCGGTTTTGGACCAAGGTGATGCGCGATTTGGGCCTGGTGAAGGTGGACGAACCCTTCACCAAGCTGCTCACCCAAGGCATGGTGCTCAACCACATTTACTCGCGCAAATCGGACAAAGGCGGCATCGAGTACTTCTGGCCGCACGAGGTGCAAGACCAATTTGACGCCACAGGCAAGGTGATGGGTGCGGTGTTGAAAGAAGCCAAAGGCGATTTGCCTGCTGGCACGCCCATCGTCTATGAAGGCGTGGGCACCATGAGCAAGAGCAAGAACAACGGTGTCGACCCGCAAGACCTGATCGAGCGCTATGGTGCTGACACCGCGCGTCTGTACACCATGTTCACCGCACCGCCCGAGGCCACGCTGGAGTGGAACGACTCTGCGGTGGAGGGGAGCTTTCGGTTTTTGCGCCGCGTTTGGCAGTTTGCCCACAAGCACGAGGCCGCCTTGCGTGCGGGCTTGTTGGTGGACCGCAGCCAAGCCGTGTCGTTTGACAAAGCCGCACAAAGCTTGCGCCGTGACATTCACACGGTGCTCAAGCAAGCCAACTACGACTATGAGCGCATGCAATACAACACCGTGGTGTCGGCGCTCATGAAAATGCTCAACACCTTGGAAGACGCCAAGCTGAGTGACAGCGCCCAAGACAGCGCTGCCTTGGCCGAATGCTTCTCCATTCTGCTGCGGGTGCTCTACCCCGTGTGTCCGCACATCGCCTATTTCCTGTGGGGTGAGTTGGGCTATGCCGCTTGTTGCGGCGGGTTGCTCGACGTGGCATGGGCGGGGGTGGATGAGACCGCCTTGGTGCGCGATGAAATCGAACTCATGTTGCAAGTCAACGGCAAATTGCGTGGCTCTATTTCAGTGCCTGCCACGGCCAGCAAAGAAGACATCGAGCGAGCCGCCTTGGCCAACGAGGCTTTCATCAAACAAGCCAATGGCGCGACGCCGAAAAAAGTCATCGTCGTGCCTGGCCGCTTGGTCAACCTGGTGCTGTGATGGGCTTGCCATCGCGCCGATCACTGCTGCAGGGGGCCTGTGCCCCACTGGCCGTTGTGGCTTTGGCGTCTTGTGGTTTTGCGCTGCGCTCGTCGCAAAAATTCCCGTTCAAATCCATGTACACCGGCCCGATCATCGGCTCTGCCTTGCTCATCGAGCTGTCGCGCCAGGTGGCTGGCTCGGGTGGGGTGGAGATCATCACCGACCAGCGCCAGGTGGAGCGCGCCGATGTGATCTTCGAGTTGCTGCAAGAACAACGCGAAAAAGTGGTGGCCGGGCGCACCTCTTCGGGCTCGGTGCGCGAGTTTTTGTTGCGCACCAATTTGCGCTTTCGCTTGCGCACCCGCGAAGGCAAAGAGCTGATCCCCGACACCGTGCTGGTGGCCACCACCGACATCAGCTACAACGAAACCCTGGCCTTGTCCAAGGACCAGGAGGAGCAAATGCTCTATCGCAGCATGGGCAGCGATTTGGTCGGCCAAATCGTGCGCCGCATGGCCGCATTGCCCAGCCTCTGAGCGCAGCCCATGCAAGTGCTTGCCAACCAACTGAGTGCCCACCTGACCAAAGGGCTGCGCAACCTGTATGTGTTGCATGGCGACGAGCCCTTGCTGGTGCAAGAGGCGGCCGACGCCATCCGTGCCAGCGCGCGCGGCCAAGGCTTTACCGAGCGCACGGTGTTCACGGTCGCTGGGGCCCACTTTGATTGGCAAGAGGTGCTCGCCAGCGGTGCCTCGATGGGCCTGTTTGGCGACCGCCAATTGGTCGAATTGCGCATCCCCTCGGGCAAGCCCGGCAAAGAGGGTGCACCGGCTTTGCAGCAATTGGCCGAGCGCGCCGCCGACAGCCCTGATGTGCTCACCTTGGTGAGCTTGCCGCGCTTGGACAAGGCCAGCAAAAGCAGCGCCTGGTTCGAAGCTTTGTCTGGCGCAGGCGTGGACATCGCCTTTGAAACGGTCGAGCGCGCCGCCTTGCCCACTTGGATTGCCCAGCGCATGGCCGCCCAAGGTCAGCGGGTCGAAGCGGGCGAGGCCGGTCAGCGCTGCCTGCAATTTTTTGCCGACAAGGTCGAGGGCAATTTGCTGGCCGCACACCAAGAGATCCAAAAACTCGGCTTGCTTTACCCCGAAGGCGAATTGAGCCAAGAGCAGGTCGAAAGCGCGGTGCTGGACGTGGCGCGCTTCAATGTGTTCAAACTCACCGAAGCGGCCCTGGCCGGTCAGGCCGCGCGGGTGCAGCGCATGCTCGAGGGTTTGCAAGCCGAAGGCGTGGCCGCCGTGCTGGTGCACCACACGCTGGCCGAAGACATCCGCAACCTCAAGCGCGTCAAAGACGCGGTGCTGGCCGGGCGCCCCCTGCCCATGGCGCTGCGCGAATTGCGCATTTGGGGTGTCAAAGAGCGTTTGTTCGAGCGCATCGTGCCGCAAATGCCCGCACCGGCCGTGGACCGCTTGCTGTGGGCCGCGCACCAAGTCGACGGCATCGTCAAAGGCTGGCGTGCGCCTGCTTGGCCGCACGACCCTTGGCAGGCCTTGCAGCGCCTGGCCATGATGCTCACCCGACAGTGTCGCCCACGTTGAGGCCGTATCCGCTCTGCGCGATACACTGACTTGCAGGGTTTTTTTCTGCGGGTGGAAAGGACAACATGAACGGTGCTGAGAGTTTGGTGCGAAGCCTGCTGGCCAGTGGGGTGGACACGTGTTTTGCCAATCCAGGCACGTCAGAGATGCACTTTGTGGCCGCCTTGGACAAAGTGGCGGGCATGCGTTGCGTGCTCGGCCTGGCCGAAACCGTGGTCACAGGCTGCGCCGACGGCTACGCCCGCATGGCGGGCAAACCTGCGGCCACCTTGCTCCACTGCGGGCCGGGCTTTGCCAACGGCATTGCCAACATCCACAACGCGCGGCGCGCCAACTCCCCCATGGTCAACCTGATTGGCGACCACGCCGTCTATCACCGCCCCTTTGATTCACCACTCACCGCCGACACCGAAGGCTTGGCGCGGGCCACATCGCACTGGGTGCGCACCAGCGCTTCGAGCGCCCAAGTGGGCACCGACGGCGCGCAAGCGGTGCAAGCGGCGCGCAGCGCACCGGGCCACATTGCCAGCCTGATCTTGCCCGCTGACACCGCCTGGGGTGCAGGCGGCGTGGTGGCCGACGCTTTGCC
>CANJUS010000165.1:0-4738 GCA_947477505.1 Comamonadaceae bacterium
CACAAACCGGCATTTCGTTTTTGCTGATTGACATGAAATCCAAGGGTGTGAGTGTGCGACCCATCAAACTGCTCGATGGTGAATGCGAGGTCAATGAGGTCTGGTTTGACAACGTGGAAGTGCCTGCCGAGAACCTGATTGGCGAGGAAAACAAAGGCTGGAATTACGCCAAGTATTTGTTGGCCCACGAGCGCACCAACATTGCCGATGTGAACCGCGCTAAGCGGGAGTTGGAACGTTTGAAGCGCATCGCCAAAGACGAAGGCGTGTGGGATGACCTGCGGTTTCGCGATGAAATTGCCAAGCTCGAAGTCGATGTGATTGCCCTGGAGATGATGGTGCTGCGGGTCTTGAGCGCTGAAAAGTCGGGCAAGCAGTCGCTGGACATTGCGGGCTTGCTGAAAATTCGTGGTTCTGAAATCCAGCAGCGCTACAGCGAATTGATGATGATGGCCGCCGGGCCCTTTAGTTTGCCGTTCATCCAAGAGGCGATGGCCGCTGGTTGGCAAGGCGACCATGTGGGCGCGGCGCACTGCGCCCCCTTGGCCTCCACGTATTTCAACATGCGCAAGACCACCATTTACGGTGGTTCAAATGAAGTGCAGCGCAACATCGTTGCGCAAACCGTTTTAGGGTGAACCATGGACTTTGATTTTTCAGACGACCAAACACAATTGCGCGACGCGGTTCGCAAATGGGTTGAGAAGGCCTACAGCTTTGAGGCGCGCCGCAGTGTGGTGGCCTCTGGCGGTTTCTCTGCCAGTGCTTACCAAGCCATGGCCGAATTGGGTCTGTGCGGCTTGTATGTGCAAGACGCCTATGGCGGCATGAACATGGGGCCGGTCGAGGGCATGGTGGTGATGGAAGAACTCGGTCGTGGCATGGTGATGGAGCCCGTGGCCCACACCTGGATCAGCACGTCGGTGCTGCAAGCTTTTGCGCCAGAAGACCTGAAAGCCGAATGGCTGCCGCGCTTGGCCAGCGGCGAGGCGTTGTTGGTGTTGGCGCACCATGAAAAGGGTGTGCGCTATGACCTGCACCGATGCAATGCCACGGCGATACAAGTCGGCGGCGCATGGAAGGTCAGTGGTCACAAGAGCTTGGTGCCTGCGGGCGACCAAGCGCACGGCTTTTTGGTGCCTGCACTTGTCAACGGAAAGCAAGCGATGTTCTTGCTGCCACGCAGCGCGGCCACAGTCACCACCCATGCTTATTCAGCGCAAGACGGCAGTCGCATGTCTGAGCTGCAACTGACAGACGCCCCCGCAAAGCTCATCAACCTGGACGGCTTGGCGGCCTTGCAACTGGCCGTGGATGTGGGCGCTGCCGCTCTGTGCGCCGAAGCCGTCGGATTGATGGAAAAAACCTTGGCCATCACCGTTGAGTACATGAACACCCGCAAACAGTTTGGTTTGGCCATTGCCAGCTTTCAGGCCCTGCGCCACCGCGTGGCCGACATGAAAATGCAACTTGAGTTGGGTCGCTCCATGAGTTATTACGCCTCACTCAAACTCAATGCACCCGCTGTCGAACGAAGCTTGGCCGTCTCACGTGCCAAATACCAAATCGGCCGATCAAGCCGTCATGTGGGGCAAGAAGCGGTTCAACTGCATGGCGGCATTGGCGTGACCGATGAGTACATCGTCAGCCACTGCTTCAAACGCTTGACCCAAATCGAACTCAGCCTGGGCGACAGCTTGCATCACTTGGGCGAGGTGTCGGCGCACATGCAAAACACGGCAGGGGTATTTGCATGAGCCAATTGAAGGGCATCAAGCTCGGTAGATGTGGCTCAAGGTTTCAAAGGCGTGAAGCGCGCTTGCTTGACGCCATCGATCACCACCTCTTCGATGAACATCGCAAACGGCCGCACCCACAGACCTCGCTGGCCGTATTCGGCGCGGTACAAGACCAAAGGCTCTAAGGTTTCGCTGTGGCGCACCACGTCCAGCACTTCATACAGCAGGCCTTTGTAGTGGCGGTAAGGACCCAGGGGCAGGGTCGGCAAGGGAGATAGGTTGGCATCAGACATGCCCAGGAGCATAAGGCTTCGCGCCAGGTCAAGATGGAATCCCCTTTTTTTGGCCCAGGCTCGATAATGCGCCATGCACCCCAAAGCCCTGATAGATGCCTGCACCGAATTGGTTCGCCAGGTTTTGAAGTTCGACCACTCCGCTGATGCGGTGGTGTCCCAATTTTTTAAGCAAAACCGCAAGTCTTTGGGGTTGGGTCCGCGAGAGCGCGCCGCCTTGTCGGGGGCGGTTTACAGCGTTTTGCGCCAAAAGTTGCTGTTTGACCATTTGTCGCCGTCGGGCAGCGGCCCCAAAGAGCGGCGCATGGCCATCCTGGGTTTTGCGCATCATCAAGACCAACTGGCCCACAGCCCGCAGGCTGGCAAGGGCACGGCGGCAAGGGATTTTTTGCGAAGCGCCCTGAGTGAGTCCGAAAAAAAGTGGATCGAACAATGCGACGCGGTGGACCGCAGCGCCTTGCTGGAGCGGCACCGCCACAATTTGCCCGAATGGCTCGTGGCTTCGCTCAAGGCCCAATTGGGCGAGCGTTTTTGGGACTATGTGGCGGCATTGAACCTGCCCCAGGGACTGGACTTGCGCGTCAATACCTTGGCACACAAGCGCACAGAGGTGCAGGCCTTGCTGCAAAAAGAGCGCATCGCCAGTGAGCTCACCCCGTTTTCGCCCTGGGGCCTGCGCTTGCTGGACAAGCCCAATGTGACTGACAGCGACGCGTTTAAAAAAGGTGCGGTGGAGGTGCAAGATGAGGGCTCTCAATTGCTGGCCTTGTTGGTCGACGCCAAACGCGGCGAAATGGTGGTCGATTTTTGTGCCGGCGGCGGAGGAAAGACCCTGGCTTTGGGTGCGGCCATGCGCAACACCGGGCGCTTGTACGCCATGGACACATCGGCCCACCGCTTGGACGGACTCAAACCACGCTTGGCGCGCAGTGGTTTGTCCAATGTGCACCCGGTGGCCATTGCACACGAGCGCGATGAGCGCATCAAACGCTTGAGCGGCAAAATCGATCGGGTGTTGGTGGACGCCCCTTGCTCTGGCCTGGGCACTTTGCGGCGCAGTCCCGACTTGAAGTGGCGCCAATCCCCCGATGGGGTGAACGGCATGGCCGAGCAGCAAAACGCCATATTGGACAGCGCAGCGCGCTTGCTCAAGCCCGGTGGTCGCTTGGTCTACGCCACTTGCAGCACCATGGTGGAAGAAAACGAGGCGGTGGCCCAGGCTTTTAGCCAACGCCATACCCAATGGGTGCCCCTGTCGGTCAAGGATGTCTTGACCGAGCTAAAGGTGGACAACGCTGCACAAGTGTGTGGCGAGGATGGTTTGTATTTGCGCATGTGGCCCCATTTGCATGGCACGGATGGCTTTTTCTGTGCCATGTGGACAGCGCCTTAAAATCAGCGCTTATGACCCTTGACGGGGTTTGAAAGGAATCGCGATGTGGATCACTGACTCTCCCCCTATCACGGCCATGCTCCATTGGCTGGCCTACGGTGTGTGGAATTTGTCGGCATGGCAATTGTTGTGGGTGACGTTGGGCATGACCCACATCACGATTGCAGCGGTCACGATTTATTTGCATCGCCACCAAGCGCACCGCTCGATGGATTTACACCCGCTGCCCGCGCATTTTTTTCGGCTCTGGTTGTGGCTGACCACGGGCATGCAAACCAAGGCTTGGGCGGCCATTCACCGCAAGCACCACGCCAAATGCGAAACCCCTGAAGACCCCCACAGCCCGCAAACGCGCGGTATTCGCACGGTTTTTTGGCAAGGCGCTGAGTTGTACCGCGCCGAGGCCCGCAACACCGAAACCCTGAGCAAATACGGCCACGGCACGCCCGACGACTGGGTGGAGAACCATTTGTATTCGCGCTTTCCTTGGCAAGGCCTTGGCTTGATGTTGATCATCAATGTGGCCTTGTTTGGGGTGGTTGGCTTGAGCATTTGGGCGGTACAGATGATGTGGATTCCTGTCACTGCCGCCGGCATCATCAATGGCATTGGCCACTATTGGGGCTACCGCAACTTTGAGGCACCTGATGCCAGCACCAATATTTCACCTTGGGGCATCTTGATCGGTGGCGAAGAGTTGCACAACAACCACCACACTTACCCGACCTCGGCCAAGTTGTCGGTCAAGGCCTATGAGTTTGACATCGGTTGGTTGTACATCCGCTTGCTCGAAACCTTGGGCTTGGCCCATGTCAAGAAAACACCGCCCAAGCTTCAATTGGGCGCTATTCAGCCAGTGGCCGATGAAAAAACTTTAGAGGCCGTGATTGTCAATCGCTACGAGCTCATGGCCAGTTATGCCCGCCAACTCAAGCGTGCCGTGGCGCAGGAGATTGCCCGCTTGCCCAACCAACCCGCTGAATCGGTGTTGACCGTGGCGCGCCGCTGGATGCACCGCGATGCCGACAAGGTGCCCAGTTGGGCCAGCCAAAGCCTGGTACAAGCGCGTGCGGTGTTGCCTGACGCAGACACCATGGTGCGCATGCGCGAGGAATTGAGTGAGCTTTGGTTGTCCACCAACCGGTCCCGCCATCAGCTTGCCAGCGACCTGCAAGCCTGGTGTCGAAAGGCCGAAAGCTCGGGTGTGGCGGCATTGCAAGAGTTTTCTCTGCGCCTGCGCATGGCCCGTCTTTAAACTCTCAAGCCCAACAAAAAAACCGCTCGAAAGAGCGGTTTTTTGATGCAAGGCCCAC